>DALYHR010000062.1:0-9989 GCA_031970775.1 Burkholderiaceae bacterium
CCGCCTCGAGCAGCGGGGCGGACACAGCCGCGGGAGTGGCGTGAACGGAAAGGGAGGACACGATGGGACAGTTCCTGACGACCAAATCGGCCGGCGATGCGGCGGAAGCCCGCGCCCTGGACTTTCTGTGCGCCCGGGGTCTGAAGCTGGTGGAGCGCAATTATCGAGTGGCCCGAGGCCCGTCCCGCCCGGGCGGCGAGATCGACTTGATCGTCAAGGATCCGACCGATGGCACGCTGGTCTTCGTCGAGGTGCGCCAGCGCAGCCGCAACGACTTTGGCAGCGCCGCAGACAGCATCACGCCGGCCAAGCGGCACAAGGTGATCCATGCCGCTCGCCACTACCTCAACCGCCTCAAGGTCTGGCCGCCCTGCCGATTCGATGTGGTCTGCATCGATGCCGACCGCATCGAATGGCTACAGGCGGCCTTCGATGCCGGCTAGGCATCAGCGTCATGCCAGCCGGGTCGAATATCATCGCGTCCATGCTTGAACAACGCATCCAGCAGCAGTTCTTCGACAGCGCCGACCTCAAGTACGCCGCTGCCGAGACGCTCACCCGTCCGATCGCCGAAGCGGTCCAGCTCATCCTCAACAGCATCACCAATGGCGGCAAGATCCTGGCCTGCGGCAACGGCGGCTCAGCCGGCGATGCCCAGCACTTTGCCGCAGAACTGGTCGGGCGCTTCGAGCAGGAGCGCCCGGGCCTGGCCGCGATCTCGCTGGTCACCGATTCGTCGATCCTGACCGCCCTGTCCAACGACTACAGCTACGAGCAGGTCTTTGCCAAGCAGGTTCATGCCCTCGGTCACCCGGGCGATGTATTGCTGGCAATCAGCACCAGCGGCAACTCACCCAATGTGATGGCGGCCATTGAGGCAGCCCACGCCAAGGACATGTCGGTGGTGGCCTTGACGGGCAAGGGCGGTGGTGCGATGCGCCAGGCCCTGCGGCCCAGTGATGTGCACATCTGCGTTCCTCACCAGCGCACGGCCCGGATCCAGGAAGTGCATCTGCTGGTGATCCATTGCCTGTGCGACGGACTCGACGCCCTGCTGCTCGGGGCTCCGGACGCCTGACACTCCCTGATATGCCTCGCACCCCCATGAAGTTCATCAACTCTCGCAGCCGCATCGTGCTGCGGTCGCTCCTCGGGCTCACCGCTGCGGCCTTGATGGCCGGCTGTACGACCCCGGTGATGGTCGGAACCGTGCTGTTCGGTGGCACGGCCTGGGTGATGTCGGACCGCCGCACCGTGGGCGTGATCGTGGAGGACGAAGGCATCGAGATTCGCGCCCGCAACCGCGCCATCGACGTGATCGGCAACCAGGGCCATGTGGTTGTCAACAGCTACAACCGCCAGATCCTCCTGACCGGGGAGGTCTTCAACGAATCGGACCGTCGGGCGGTCGAGCAGGCCATTCGCAAGGTCGACAACGTGGCCGGCGTGACCAACGAGCTGGTCATCACCTGGCCAAGCCCGATGAACGAGCGAGCCAACGATCTGGGGCTTCAGGCCAAGGTCAAGGCCACGCTGATCAACGACGGCGGCGTGCCTTCGACGGCCTTCAAGATCGTGGTCGAGCGGGGGGTGGTCTACCTGATGGCCCGGGTGAGCGCGGCCGAAGCCGATCGTGCCACCGAGCTGACCCGCAACATCGCAGGCGTGAAGCGGGTGGTGCGGCTGATCGAGGTCGTGCCGGGGGATATGGCTGTTATCGCCCCCGCGGCCGATGCACAGGCCGTCGGCGGCCCGCGCTAAACCTCGCACTGCTCGTCAATCCTTGCGTCGCGGCAGGCGGCGGATCAGGCTGGAGGTATCCCAGCGGCCGCCCCCGAGTTGCTGCACATCGCCATAGAACTGATCGACCAGGGCCGTCACCGGCAGGGTCGAGCCGTTGCGATGCCCTTCGGCCAGGACCAGACCGAGATCCTTGCGCATCCAGTCCACCGCAAAACCAAAGTCGAACCGATCGTCAACCATCGTCTTGCCGCGATTGTCGAGCTGCCAGCTTTGCGCCGCGCCCTTGCCGATCACATCGAGCACCTGCCGCATGTCGAGCCCGGCGTTCTGACCAAAGGCCACTGCTTCTGACAGGCCCTGGAGCAGCCCGGCGATGCAGATCTGATTGACCATCTTGGCCAACTGACCCGAGCCGCTTGGCCCCAGCAGGGTGACCGCACGGGCATAGGCCCGGATGGCCGGTTCGGCAGCGGCAAACGTATCCGGCTCCCCACCGCACATCACGGTCAGCACGCCATTGACGGCCCCGGCTTGTCCACCCGAGACCGGTGCATCGATGAAGCCGACCCCAAGCGCTGCAGCAGCAGCGGCGATCTCGCGGGCGACTTCGGCCGATGCAGTGGTGTGATCGATCAGAACAGCGCCCGGCTTCATCGCCGCCAGCGCTCCTTGCGGTCCGAGCACGACGCTGCGCAAATCATCGTCATTGCCGACGCAGGTCATCACCCGATCGGCCTCGGCGACCGCCTCATGGATCGAGTCTGCCGTCACCCCGCCGGGGTGCGCCTCCTGCCAGGCCTGGGCTCGCGAAGCGGTGCGGTTCCACACCCTGACCTCATGACCCGCCTTGAGCAGATGACCGGCCATCGGCCCACCCATCACGCCCAGCCCCAGAAAGGCAACTTTTAGCGACATGATTTCGACCTTTCCCGTGTCTTATCGCCCGGCCGAGGGTGAAGCCGGCTTCCAGTCGGCCAGATCCCAGGTGGTCGAGGTCGAGGTCATCGGCCCCGGATCAGAGCTTGCCGCGCTGCTTGGGGCTGCCGCAGCCCGGTTGGGGTTGGCACTGCTGCTGTCCGTGCTGGCCGGCTTGCGTCCCCCCATGCTGTTGATGTCCCGAGTCAGCTCGCTGCGCGAGTCGGCAAAGCGCTGCGCGTCCTCGAAGGAGATCTGATAGTCCTTGTACAGCGCGTACAGCGCGTGGTCGAAGGTCTGCATGCCCTGATCGCGATTCTTCTTCATGACCTCCTTGAGCTCGGCAATCGCGCCCTTGAAGATCAGATCCGCGATCAGCGGCGTATTGAGCAGAATCTCGACCGCAGCCACCCGGCCGGATTCCTTCTCCTTGGGCACCAGACGCTGCGAGATCATCGAGCGCAGATTCAGCGACAGATCCATCAGCAACTGCTGCCGACGCTCTTCGGGGAAGAAATTGACGATACGGTCGATCGCCTGATTGGCGTTGTTGGCGTGCAGAGTGGCCATGCACAGGTGCCCGGTCTCGGCAAAGGCGATGGCGTGTTCCATCGTTTCGCGATCGCGAATTTCACCCATCAGGATCACATCGGGCGCCTGGCGCAGCGTGTTCTTCAGCGCCATGTCCCAATCCAGGGTATCCAGCCCCACCTCACGCTGCGTGACGATGCAGTTCTTGTGCGGATGCACGAACTCGATCGGATCCTCGATCGTGATGATGTGGTGGTTGGCCGTCTCGTTGCGGTGATCGATCATCGCCGCCAGCGTGGTCGACTTGCCCGAGCCGGTGGCCCCTACCACCACGACCAAGCCGCGCTGCGCCATCGCCACATCCTTGAGCACGACCGGCAGCCCCATGCCATCGAGCGAAGGCAACTTGGTCGGGATCGTCCGCAGCACCAGACCGACCTGGTTCTGCTGATAGAAGGCATTGACCCGAAAGCGCCCCACGCCCTGCGGCGAGATGGCGAAATTGCACTCCTTGGTGCGCTCGAACTCGGCCGCCTGCTTGTCGTTCATGATCGAACGCGCCAGCGCCATGGTGTGCTGACCCGTCAGAGGCTGCTTGGAGATGCGCGTGACCTTGCCATCGACCTTGAGAGCCGGCGGAAAGTCGGCTGTCAAAAACAGGTCCGAGCCCTTGCGCGAGACCAGCAGTCTCAGGAGGTCATGAATGAACTTCGAGGCCTGATCGCGTTCCATGATGACTGCACTGAAAATGAAAAATGTAACCGAGCGGCGTCAGCCGGGGAAGTTCTCCGGCGTTTTGGCCTTGGAGCGTGCTTCCGCCGGGGTGATCACTCCGCGCTTGACCAGATCGGCCAGGCTCTGATCCAGCGTGACCATGCCCTGGGACTGTCCGGTCTGAATGACGGAATACATCTGAGCAACCTTGTTCTCGCGGATCAAATTGCGGATAGCCGGTGTGCCCAGCATGATCTCATGGGCAGCAGCCCGTCCACTGCCATCCTTGGTCTTGCACAGCACCTGAGAGACCACGGCCACCAGCGACTCGGACACCATCGAGCGCACCATTTCCTTGTCGGCTGCCGGGAAGACGTCGACGATCCGGTCGATGGTCTTGGCTGCACTGGAGGTATGGAGGGTGCCAAACACCAAGTGACCCGTTTCCGCGGCAGTCAGCGCCAGCGAGATGGTTTCCAGATCGCGCATTTCACCGACCAGGATGGCATCCGGGTCTTCACGCAGCGCGGCTTTCAGGGCCGAAGCAAAGGTGCGGGTGTTCTCGCCAACTTCACGCTGGTTGACCAGGCACTTTTTGGATTCGTGCACGAACTCGATCGGATCCTCAACGGTCAGGATGTGGCCGTACTCGGTCTCATTGAGGTGATTGATCATCGCGGCCAGCGTGGTGGACTTGCCCGAACCGGTCGGCCCCGTCACCAGCACCATGCCCTTGGGCTTGAGCGCCAGATCCGCGAAGATCTTTGGGCATTTCAATTGCTCAAGCGAGAGGATCTTGCTCGGAATGGTCCGGAACACGGCGCCGGGTCCGCGGTTTTGCATGAAGGCATTGACGCGGAAGCGGGCCAGATTCTTGACTTCGAAGGAGAAGTCGCAGTCGGCGGTTTCGTCCCAGTGCTTGCGCTGGGCGTCGTTCATGATGCTGTAGATGAGTTCCTTGACCTGCTCGGGACTCATCGGGTCGACGTTAAGACGACGTACGTCACCATGGACGCGGATCGACGGCGGGCACCCCGCCGAAAGGTGCAGGTCGGACGCTTTATTGCGCAGCGTGAACTCGAGCAGTTTGTAGATATCCATCGGTGCCCTGGAACTATCGGTATCGGATGACGGGAATCGCTATTGCGCCGCGTACAGCGCGAAGTGGTCTAAGCTGACCGATTATGACGACGATTTCCGACTGCCTTGTATCCGTCCATCAACGTTTGAACCACGCCTGTCGGGCCGCCGGGCGCTCGCCAGAAACCGTGGCCCTGCTGGCGGTGAGCAAGACCCGCCCCGCAGTGGATGTGCGTTGCGCCTTCGCGGCCGGTCAGCACGCCTTCGGCGAGAACTACGTGCAAGAGGCCCTCGACAAAATCGAGGCTCTGGCCGATCTGCGATCCCGCCTTGAATGGCACCTGATCGGGCCGCTGCAATCCAATAAGACACGGGTCGTGGCCGAGGCCTTCGACTGGGTGCACAGCGTCGACCGCCTCAAGATCGCACAGCGGCTCAGCGAGCAACGGCCAACCGCAGCCGACCCGTTGCAGGTGTGCCTGCAGGTCAATATCAGCGGTGAGGCCAGCAAAAGCGGCGTGGCGCCTGCACAACTGCCCGAGCTCGCCCGTGCCGTCGCTGTCCTGCCCGGACTGAGATTGCGGGGCCTGATGTCGATCCCCGAACCGGCCGAGGACGCTATTGCCCGCCGAGAGCCTCATCGTCAGCTGCGTGAGTTGCTGGAGAGGCTCAACCACGACCTCGACCTGCGTCTGGACACCCTGTCGATGGGCATGAGCGACGACCTTGAAGAGGCCGTGCTCGAAGGCGCAACGATGGTGCGCATCGGTACGGCGATCTTCGGCCAACGACGCTGAAAGGCTGCTCCTGGCCTCCTGAGAGGATCAAGGGATCAGGGCCGTACTGTCGCGATCTGGCCCAGCCGACGAGACAGCGGCCGCCCCCTGTGCAACCCGCTCGGCCTTGCGTTGATACATCGCCGCATCGGCCCGCTGCAGCAACTCTTCGGCCGACTGAGCGCCGCCGATGAAGACCTGGATGCCGACGCTGGCCCCGCAGCGGTGATCCACGCCATTGCCCAGATCGCAGGGACGGTCCAGTAGCTGCTCGATCGACTGTGCCAGCATGTGCGCGATCTCGCGGGCCCGGCCGTGCTCGGCGCCCAGGTTCTCGCACAGCACCACAAATTCATCCCCACCGAGCCGTGCGACGGTATCGGACGAACGAACCCGCCCCTTGATGGTGCGCGCTGCATACTGGAGATAGCGGTCCCCGACCTCTGGTCCGTACTGCTCATTGAGCTGGCGGAAGCCATCGAGATCGACATAGAGCAGCGCAGCCCCGTTGCCGGTCCGGCGACTCAGCTCCACCGAATGCTGCAGGCGATCCAGCAGCAGCCTGCGGTTGGGCAGATCGGTCAGACCATCGAAATAGGCCAGATGACGGATCTGGTCTTCGACGGCCTTCTGGCGCGAGACATCACGACAGATCTTGGAGGCTCCGACCACACGCCCGCCCGCATCCCGGATCGGCGACAGCGAGACCGAGACGGTGATGACTCGGCCGTCCTTGCAGACGCGCTCAGTCTGGAAGTGCTCCAGGGTCTCTCCGCCAGCAATGCGGGCCATCAGCTCGGCCCCTTCATTGATTCGATCCGACGGCAACAGCGCCTGCATGGTCTCGTCGACCATCTCGGCGGCGGAGTAGCCGTACATCTGCTCGGCTGCCCGGTTCCAGCTCAGTATCCGGCCATTGAGGGACAGCGCGATGATTGCGTCCCCTGAGGACTCGACCATCGCCTCGTAGCGTCGACGCACCGAATCGACCGCCAGGCGACGGTTGCGATTCATCCGCATCAGCAGCACCGCCCCGAGTGCATTGCAGCCCAGCGCCAGTGCGATCACCAGTTTTTCCTGATGGCCCCAGCTGCCCGGAAACTCCGGCAGCTGTGTGCCCACCTGCACCAGCAGCGGATAGCGCCCCACCTGACGATAGGCGTGAGTGCGCAACTGCCCATCGCGCTGTGAGCGAGCCTCGAACTCGCCCGACTGCGGGAACTGCGCTACGGCCTGCTTCAGCTCGATCGGGACCACTCGGCTGCCAACCTGAGCGCGCTCCACCTTGAGCCAGGGTTGTCGGTAGACCAGGGCCAGATCGCTGGTGCTGATCGTCAGCTCTTCGCCTCGACCGAAGGTCACATCATCGAAAACCTGCCCCAGGGCATCGACGGGGATTTCTGCCACCGCGGCCCCGGAATCCTGTGGATCGTTCATGCGCAACTGCCGGGCCAGCAGCAGATAAGCCGCCGGAGCAGTGCCATCGGCACGCTGTCCGGAGGCGACAAAGAGCTGCATGCGCGGCGCACCTGGCTGCCCTTGCTTCATCCAGGCTTGCAAGGCCGGATCCCGGCACCCCGTGGCCTCGGGCAGGGTCGAAGCTTCCCCCACTTTGCCCAGACGCGTGACACACAGCGTAAAACGCACACCGCCCAGCGGAGGCGTCGAGATACGTCCCAGCGCCAGCGCAAGAGACTCAGCCCAGCGAGTCGGGAAAGCGCCCGGATCACTGCCGAGATCGTCATAGAGCCCCAGCAGCACCGTATCAATGCGATCAAAGGTATCGCTCAGGCTGCTGGCGATCAGACGATCCAGGTTACGCACCACCAGACGTGCCTCATCACTGCGGATCTCGTGGGTCTGACGAATCGAGACCGCCGCGAGCAGCAGGATCAGGGCGCCGACGAGGATGGCCGCCAGGTGGATGAGCAGGGAACCTTGTGACCGGTTCTTGGATGGGAGCGAGGAGAGCAACGGAATACGCATGGAAAGAGTCGTTCTTGGCTCCCCCCGATCAGAACACATTCCGGCACGAATTCCGAGACTTGGGGTGGAAGCCTGCAGGGCTGCTCCCCGAGCCCGCATTCATCCCGAGTCCGCTGTGCTTGCACCGGGCTTGCGAAACCAGCATGAAACCTTTGATGCAATCGGCTCGAAGATTTTTCGGGTTTACCCTATGATTCCGCCCCTTCAGGCGCCCCATCCGGCGGTGGAGGGCCTTAATACTCTGTAATCGTCATGAAACAAGAGATCTACACGCGAATTCGAGAGAACCCGAAATTCGAGCAGCTGGTGCGTGCGCGCAGCCGGCTTTCCTGGACGCTGTCACTGATCGTTCTGGTGTTGTTCTTCGGCCTGATCCTCACCGTCGCCTTCAACCCGCAGCTGATGGGCCAGCGGCTGGGTGGCGAGACCTCGGCCTTCACGCTGGGCGTGGCCGTGATCTTCACGCTGTTCGTCTTTTTCTGGGTGCTGACCGCGCTGTACGTGCGCCGCGCCAACACCGAGTTCGACGAACTGACACGTCGCATCCTGGCTGACGCCACCCGGGAGGCCTGAGCATGAATCTGCGTTATCACTCCACCCTGGCCGCGGGCCTGGGCTCGCTGCTGCTGAGTGCTCCGGCCCTGGCCGGTCCGGCGGTCGAAGCGGCTGAAAAGCAGCCGCTGAACATGCACGCCATCGTGATGTTCCTGATCTTCGTCGCGATGACGATGGTGATCACCTACTGGGCGGCCAACCGCACCCGCTCGGCGGCTGACTTCTACACCGCCGGCGGCGGCATCAGCGGCTTCCAGAACGGTCTGGCGATCGCCGGCGACTACATGTCGGCCGCGACGCTGCTGGGCCTGACCGCGATGGTCTACGGCTCGGGTCTGGATGGCTACATCTACATGATCTGCTTCTTCGTCGGCTGGCCGGTGATCCTGTTCCTGATGGCCGAGCGCCTGCGCAACCTGGGTCGCTTCACCTTTGCCGACATCACTTCGTACCGCCTCGACCAGGGTCTGGTGCGCACGATGGCGGCGATCGGCTCGCTGACCGTGGTGTCGTTCTACCTGATCGCGCAGATGGTCGGCGCCGGGCAGCTGATCAAGCTGCTGTTCGGTCTGGACTACAACATCGCCGTGATCGCGGTGGGCGCGCTGATGATCATCTACGTCACCAAGGGCGGCATGCTCGCCACCACCTGGGTGCAGATCATCAAGGCCTGCCTGCTGCTGGCCGGCGGCACGCTGGTGATGCTGTTGGCGCTGTCGAACTTCGATTTCAGCTACACCACGCTGATCGAAAAGGCCACCGCCGCCCACAAGAACGGCTGGGGGATCATGAACACCGGCCCGCTGACCAAGGACCCGGTCAACGCCATCTCGCTGGGGCTGGGCCTGATGTTCGGCATCGCCGGTCTGCCGCACATCCTGATGCGCTTCTTCACCGTCACCGACGCCAAGGAAGCACGCAAGTCGGTGCTCTACGCCTCGGGCTTCATCGCCTACTTCTTCAACGTCATCTTCCTGATGGGCATGGCCGCGATCGTGATCGTGGGCCAGTCGCCTGACTTCTTTGAAGGCGGCAAGGTCGGCGGCAAGCTGATCGGCGGCGGCAACATGGTGGCGATGCACCTGTCCAAGGCGGTGGGTGGCAATCTGCTGCTGGGCTTCCTGGCGGCGGTGGCCTTCGCCACCATCCTGGCGGTGGTGTCGGGTCTGGCGCTGGCGGGTGCCTCGGCGATCTCGCATGACCTGTACGCCCGAGTGATCAAGAAGGGGCAGGCCTCGGAACTCGACGAAATGAAGGTGTCGCGTCTGGCCACCATCGCCTTGGGCGTGGTCGCCGTGGTGCTTGGCATCGCCTTCGAGAAGCAGAACGTCGCCTTCATGGTCGGCCTGGCCTTCGGCATCGCCGCCTCCAGCAACTTCCCGGTGCTGCTGCTGTCGATGTACTGGAAGGGCCTGACCACTCGCGGCGCGCTGGCCGGCGGCTACATCGGCCTGTTCACGGCCGTGGCGCTGGTGGTGTGCTCCAAGGCGGTGTGGGTGACGGTGCTGGGCAACGCGCAGCCGCTGTTCGGCTACGAGCAGCCGGCGCTGTTCTCGATGCCGGTGGCCTTCCTGGTGGCGTTTATCGTCTCCAAGCTCGACGCCCGCTCGGCGCGCTCGCAAGCCGAAATGGCTGCCTTTGACGACCAGTTCGTGCGCGCCCAGACCGGCTACGGTGCCGCCACCGCAT
>DALYHR010000063.1:0-9886 GCA_031970775.1 Burkholderiaceae bacterium
GACCTACGAGCTGCCGCTGGCCGAGATCGTGCTGGACTTCTTCGACAAGCTGAAGAGCGTGAGCCGCGGCTACGCCAGCATGGACTACGAGTTCAAGGAGTACCGCGCCGCCGACGTCGTGAAGGTCGACATCCTGATCAATGGCGACAAGGTCGACCCGCTGGCCATGATCGTGCACCGCAGCCAGAGCCAGTACCGCGGCCGTGGTGTGGCCGCCAAGATGCGCGAGCAGATCCCGCGCCAGATGTACGACGTGGCCATCCAGGCGGCCATCGGCGCCAACATCATCGCCCGCGAGAACATCAAGGCGCTGCGCAAGAACGTGCTGGCAAAATGCTACGGTGGTGACATCACCCGCAAGCGCAAGCTGCTGGAAAAGCAAAAGGCGGGCAAGAAGCGCATGAAGCAGATCGGCTCCGTCGAGGTGCCGCAGGAGGCCTTCCTGGCCATTCTCCAAGTCGATGACTGAAGAGCCCCTCGCGATGACTGAATCCACCGAACGCTTCCTGAGTGCGCTGACTGGCGTGCTCTTTGCCGTCCTGGCCTTCTACGCAGGGGGCTGGTATCTGGGCAAGTGGAGCGGCAATTTTTCGCTGCTGCTATTCATCATGGCGGTGGTGACCGGCCTGTACTGGGGTGCCGATCACCTGCTGTTCAAGCGGCAGCGCGAAGCGCGCGCCGGCCAGATCAGCGACGAAAACGCCCGCGAAGCCCTGCTGGCCCAGCCCTGGTGGCTGGACTGGACCGCCGGTCTGTTCCCGGTGATCGTCATCGTCTTCGTGCTGCGCTCGTTCCTGTTCGAGCCCTTCAAGATTCCGTCGGGCTCGATGATCCCGACGCTGGAGATCGGCGATCTGATCCTGGTGAACAAGTTCCACTACGGCGTCCGCCTGCCGGTAATCAACAAGAAGATCATCGACAACAACCCGGTTCGCCGCGGCGACGTGATGGTGTTTCGCTACCCGGCTGACCCGAGCATCGACTTCATCAAACGGGTGGTCGGTGTGCCCGGCGACCAGATCACCTATGTCAACCAGCGCCTCTCGGTCAACGGCCAGCCCGTGCCGCTGACTGCGCTGGAGGACTACTACGACGAGGATCGCCGCACCTACTCCAAGCAGTTCGTCGAGCAGCTCGACCCCGGCGTCGAACACCGCCTGCTGGTCGACCCGACTCTGCCTTCGTTCTATCTGGGCCGCGCGCGCAAGTTCCCGATGTCGGAAAACTGCCAGTACTCGGCCGAGGGCGTGAGCTGCACAATCCCGCCGGGGCATTACTTCATGATGGGCGATAACCGGGACAACTCCGAGGACTCCCGATTCTGGGGTTTCGTGCCGGACGAGAACATCGTCGGCCGCGCCTTCTTCATCTGGATGAACTTCGGCAGCCCCAAGCGCATCGGATCATTTCACTGACCGCAGCAGCTTTCTGCCCGCACTTCAGGAGACCGCACCATGACCCCTTTGCACTCCGCACGTTCACAGCGACAGCAACGCGGCATCACCATGCTCGGTCTGCTGTTCTGGTCGGTGCTGATCATTTTCTTTGCGGTGCTGCTGATCAAATCGGTGCCGACCTACTTCGAGTTCAAGCAGGTTCAGACCCTGGTCAACAAGGCCGCAGCGATTGGCGGCAACACGGTGCCGGATGTCCGCGCCCGCTTCGAGACGCTGCGCCAGAGTGACGGCACGGTCGACTCGATGACCTCGGCCAACCTCGACATCACCAAGGAAAACGACCGGGTGGTGATCACCTTCGCCTACGACAAGCAGATCGAACTGTTCGGCCCGATCTCGCTGTTGATCAAGTACCGCGGCCGCTCGCAGCCCTGATGCTCACGCTGGACGCCTTCCAGGAGCACCTGGGTTACCGCTTCCGGCAGCAGGATCTGCTGGTACGGGCGCTGACGCATCGCAGTTACGGCTCCGACCACAACGAGCGACTAGAGTTCCTCGGCGACGCCGTACTCAACCTGATCGTCTCAGACCTGCTCTTCACTCACCTGCCCGAGGCACCCGAGGGTGATCTGACCCGGGTACGCGCCCACCTGGTGCGCCAGGACATGCTGCACCGGATCGCGCTGACCCTGCGTCTGCCCGAAATGCTGCGTCTGTCCGATGGCGAAGCCCGCGGCGGCGGCGCACAGCGGCCCTCGATCCTGGCCGACGCGGTCGAGGCCCTTCTGGGCGCGGTCTACCGCGATGCCGGCTTTGAGGCCGCCCACACCCTGGTCTGGAAACTGTTCGAACCCCTGGTGCGCGAAACCGCCAGCCAGACCTGGGCCAAGGACCCCAAGACACAGTTGCAGGAATGGCTGCAAGCCCGGCGACAGCCGGTGCCGGACTACCGCATCGACACCATCCACGGCCGGGCCCACGACCAGACCTTTGTCGTGATCTGCCGGGTCGCGGCCTTTGACTTCGAAGCCAGCGGCGAAGGCCGCTCGCGCCGCGCTGCCGAGCAGGAAGCGGCCCGCCGCGTGCTCGAACATCTCCAACAGCTTCCCCGGACCTCCCATGCCCGACACTGATCTGCTGCCTCCCGAGGATCTCGACGCGGAGGATGACAGCGCCCCCAGCGACGCTGAAGACGAGGGCAGCGACGCGCCCCAGCGCTGCGGCCTGATCGCCATCGTCGGCCGCCCCAACGTCGGCAAATCGACGCTGATGAATCAGCTGGTCGGCCAGAAGATCAGCATCACCTCGAAAAAGGCGCAGACCACCCGGCACCGCATCACCGGCATCTGCACCGAGGGCGAGGCGCAGTTTGTCTTCGTCGACACGCCGGGCTTCCAGACCCGCCACACCGTCAAGGGCACGGCGGCGCTGAACCGCAACCTCAACAAGACGGTGCAGTCGGTGCTCGGCGACGTCGATGTCGTGCTGTACCTGCTCGAAGCCGGCCGCTTCGGCAGCGACGATCAGCGCGTGCTGTCGTTGATTCCGAAGGGCAAGCCGGTGATCCTGGTCGCCAACAAGCTCGACCTGATCCACCGCCGCTCCGACCTGCTGCCCTGGCTGCAGCAGATGCAGCAGGCCTATGCCTTTGCCGAGTTCGTGCCGCTGAGCGCCCGCCGCGAGGAAGACACCCGCCGCCTGCTCGGCATCATCGAGCCCTACCTGCCCGAGCAGCCCTGGTTCTACGAGGAAGACTCGCTGACCGATCGCAGCGAGAAGTTCCTCGCTGCCGAGCTGATCCGCGAAAAGCTCTTCCGCCTTACCGGCGATGAGCTGCCCTACACCTCGACCGTGCTGATCGACAAGTTCGAGGACGAGGGCAATCTGCGCCGCATCAGCGCCACCATCGTGGTCGAGCGCGACGCCCACAAGGGCATGGTGATCGGCGAGGGCGGCGAGCGCTTGAAGCGCATCGGCACCGAGGCCCGCACCGAGCTGGAGCGGCTGACCGAAGGCAAGGTCTTCCTGGAGCTGTGGGTGAAGGTGCGCTCCGGCTGGGCCGATGACGAACAGCGGCTCAAGAGCTACGGCTACGAATAAGCCGGGCGCGCCCCGCACCAAGGTCGCAGCCCCGCTGCAGGCCTATGTGCTGCATCGCCACGACTGGAGCGAGTCCAGCCTGATTCTGGACGTGCTCACCCGCGAGCGCGGCCGGCTGGTGCTGGTCGCCAAAGGGGCCAAGCGCCCCACCTCGCAGCTGCGCGCCATCCTGCTGCCCTTTCAGCGCCTGCATCTGCAGCTGACGCAAAAGCACGCCGACGCCGAGATTCAGGTGCTGCGCAGCGCCGAATGGCGCGGCGGCGACACCCTGCCGCGTCCGGCCGCGCTGCTGCCGGCCTATTACCTCAACGAACTGCTGGTCCTGGCGCTGCCGCGGCAGGATGCCCATGCCCGGCTGTTCGACGCCTATGGCGACACGATCCGGGCACTCGACCGGGCACAGGACGATGCCACCCTGGCCGCGGCCCTGCGCACCTTCGAGCTGCTGCTGCTGCGCGAACTGGGCTGGCTGCCCGAGCTGCACCACGTCACCCTGACCCGGCAGGATCTGAATCCGGCCGGGCGCTATCACCTCGATGTCGAAGCCGGCGTTTGCGCTCTGCCTGAACGCAGCGAGGACGAGGGCCTGAGCGGCGCCATGCTGCTGGCGCTGGATGCGGCGCTGGAACACGACGATCTCGAACAGCTGCGGCAGGTCTGCCGCGCTGCGCTCGCCCCGCTGCGCCCCCGGCTGCGCGCGGCGCTTCACTATCATCTGGGCACCCGCGCCCTGCGAACCCGCCAGCTGATGGTCGAGGTGCAGGGTCTGCTGAGCTGATTTCCCTAGCTGCCTTCCTGCATGAACCCTCTCGTCGCCCCTGAGCCGCACGTCCACGGCGGTCGCACCGCCCTGTCGGTCAACGTCAACAAGGTCGCGCTGCTGCGCAACACCCGCCACATCGGCATCCCCAGCGTGACGCGCGCCGCACAGCTCGTGCTGGAAGCCGGGGCGCAGGGCATCACCGTGCATCCGCGCCCGGACGAGCGCCACATCCGCGCCCACGACGTCACCGATCTGGTCGAGCTGCTGAAAAACTGGCCGCAGGTCGAATACAACATCGAGGGCAACCCCTTTCACAACCTGATGGACGTGATCCGCGCCGTGCGGCCCCATCAGGCCACCTTCGTGCCCGATTCGGTCGGCCAGTTCACCTCGGACCACGGCTGGAGCTTCCCGGCCGACTTTGAGCGCCTCGCTCCCGTCGTGGCCGAAACACGGGCTTTAGGCGTGCGCGTCAGTCTCTTCATGGACCCGATCCCGGAGCAGATGCGCGCCGCGCGCGAGGTCGGCGCCGACCGCGTCGAGCTCTACACCGAGGCCTACGCCAGCGCCTGGGGCACGCCGCAGCAGGCCGAGGTGCTGGCGCGCTACCGCGCCGCCGCCGAAGCGGCGCTGGCCGTGGGGCTGGGCATCAACGCCGGCCATGACCTCAACCGCGACAACCTCGCCGACTTTCTGCGCGAAGTGCCGGGGGTGCAGGAAGTGTCGATCGGCCACGCCCTGATCGCCGATGCGCTGGAGCTGGGCTACCTTGAGACCATCCGCGACTACCAGCGCTGCATCCAGCGCGCCTACGCACCGCGCTGATCGGACCATGATCTACGGCATCGGCACCGACATCTGCGATATCCGCCGCATCCACGCCACGCTGGAGCGCAAGGGCGATCGGTTCGCCGAGAAGGTGCTTGGGCCGACCGAGCTGCGCGTTTTTCGCTACCGCCGCCAGCGTTCCGAGAGCCGCGGCATTGCCTACCTGGCCACGCGCTTTTCGGCCAAGGAATCGTTCTCAAAGGCGATCGGGCTCGGCCTGCACATGCCGATGACCTGGCGAGCCTGCGAGATCCTCAATCACCCGAGCGGACAGCCCTTCGTGCGCCTGCACGGCGCGCTGGCCGACTGGTTCGACGCCCGCGCTCTAAGCGCCCATGTCACGCTCAGCGACGAGAGCGAACAGGCCGTCAGCTTCGTCGTCGTCGAGTCGCTGTCCACCCCTTCACAGGCTCCCTCATCATGACCGTCCACGCCCCCGTCGTTCTCGATATCGCCGGCACGCAGTTGTCGGATGACGACCGCCGCCGTCTGCGCCACCCGCTGACCGGCGGGCTGATCCTGTTCGCCCGCAACTGGACCGACCGCCAGCAGCTCAGCGCCCTGACGGCCGAAATCAAGTCGATTCGCCCGGATGTGCTGATCTGCGTCGACCATGAAGGCGGCCGGGTGCAGCGCTTTCGCAGCGACGGCTTTACCCATCTACCGCCGATGCGCGCCTTTGGCGAGTTGTGGATGGAAGACGGCCGCAAGGGCCCGGGCAGCGGCGCCCTGACCGCCTGCGATGCCGCCAGCGCTGCCGGCTACGTGCTGGCCGCCGAGCTGCGCGCCTGCGGCGTCGATCTGAGCTTCACGCCGGTACTCGATCTCGATCACGGCACCAGCGAGGTGATCGGCGATCGCGCCTTCCACCGCGATCCGCGCGTCGCCACCACGCTGGCGCGGAGCCTGATGCACGGCCTGCTGCTGGCCGGCATGGCCAACTGCGGCAAGCACTTCCCCGGCCACGGCCATGTGGCGGCCGACTCGCACACCGAGATCCCGGTCGACACACGCAGCCTGCGCACCCTGCTGTCGGACGACACCCTGCCCT
The DNA here is from genome assembly GCA_031970775.1 of Burkholderiaceae bacterium. Taxonomy (GTDB): domain Bacteria; phylum Pseudomonadota; class Gammaproteobacteria; order Burkholderiales; family Burkholderiaceae_C; genus Sphaerotilus. The sequence goes on from DALYHR010000063.1 coordinate 6,140, forward strand.
ACGGCTGGCTGGGCAGCGTGCTATCGAGCGTGATGCCGGCGCATGTGATCTACCCGAAGGTCGATGTGCGCCCGGCTGGTTTCTCGCGCCGCTGGCTGCACGACATCCTGCGCGTCAAGCTCGGCTTTACCGGGGCGATCTTCAGCGACGACCTCAGCATGGAAGGTGCTCGCCGCGTCGCCGACGTCGATGACGGCCGAGTGCTCGACTACGCCGAGGCCGCAGTGCTGGCGCTCAACGCCGGCTGCGACATGGTGCTGCTGTGCAACCAGAGCCTGGGCGACGGCCGCCCGGTCGACGAGTTGCTCGACGGCCTGGAGGCTGCCCGCGAACGCGGTCAGTGGCACCCCAGCGCCTCCAGCGAACAGCACCGCCGCGCACTGTTGCCGGTGGGCCCCGCGCCGGTCTGGGATACGCTGATGACCGAGCTGCGATACCTGCAGGCGATCGACAAACTGCCCTGAGCGCGATGAAGTCGGCTATGCTGATCCCGCCCTGAATTCAGGCTGAATCAGCCCTCATGGACCGACAAGAACTCCATCGCTTCGCGGCGCTCGATGGCAACCCGCTGACCCTGCTGCACATCCGTGCGGCGGCCGAGCCGACGCGCGGGCCGGTGCTGCTGGTTCACGGTGCCGGGGTGCGGGCCGAGATCTTCCGCCCGCCCACGCAGCGACACTTCGTTCAGACGCTGCTGGAGCGCGGTCACGACGTCTGGCTGTCGAACTGGCGCGCCAGCATCGACCTGAACCCGGGCGCCTGGACCCTGGACGAAGCCGCCGCCTTCGATCACCCCGCCACCGTCGCCGAGGTGCTGCGCCTGAGCGGCGCCCCCAGCCTGAAGGCGGTGATCCACTGCCAGGGCTCGACCAGCTTCATGATGTCGGCCGTCGCCGGGCTGTTGCCGCAGGTCGACACTATCGTCGCCAACGCCGTCTCGCTCCACCCCCGGGTCAACCGGATCGCCCGGCTCAAGTCGCGCTGGGCGGTGCCGATGGTGCGGCGACTGACCCCGGTGCTCGATCCGCGCTGGGGCGAGCAGGCCCCGGCGGGCGTGCCCTCGCTGCTCAAGGCGCTGGTACGGCTGACCCATCACGAGTGCGACAACGCGGTCTGCCGCTTTTCCAGCTTCACCTACGGCTGGGGCTTTCCGGTGCTGTGGCGCCACGAGAACCTCGACGAGGCCACGCATGACTGGATCCGCGGCGAATTTGGGGCCGTGCCGCTGAGCTTCTTCGAGCAGATGCGCGACTGCATCGAGGCCGGCCATCTGGTCAGCAGCCGGCAGCGCCCGACCCCTGCCGGACTGCCGGGCGACTACCTCGCCGCCCCGCCGAAAAACTCCGCCCGCATCGCCTTCATCGCCGGCCGGATGAACCAGTGCTTTGACTGGCACGGGCAGCAACTCAGCCACGACTGGCTCCATCACCATCAGCCCGATCGGGGCCACACCCTGCGGGTGATCGAACACTACGGTCACCTCGATATCTTTCTGGGCCGACATGCCGACAGAGATGTCTTTCCGACCCTGATCGAGGAACTCGAACGCTAGCCCATCCCGGACCAGACCCAGGAGAACGTCATGGCCACCCCCGCTTCCGGAGTCACCTTTCGCGAAACCATGTCAGGGCCCTTTGCCCTGGGGCTCAGCGATCCGCAGGCGGTGCCGTCCTCCGCCGCCCAGCTGGCGATGCACGCCACCGTGCAAATCGACGACATCGAGGCCTTTGCCGCCGACCCCAGCCATCGGGCCCTGCTGAGCGGCACGATCGACTTCCCGCCGCTGGGCACCGGGCTGATCGCCCCGCGCGGTGTGTTCGGGCTGTTCTCGCCCAGCGGCGACCCGGCCACCACCTGGATGGTCTACGAGCTGGCCTTCGAGCACGCCGGCCAGCCTTATTACCTGTCCGGACGAAAACACGTCAACGTCGGCTGGCCGTGGAAGCTGTGGGGCGAAACCACCACGCTGTACACCACGCTGCATGAAGGCACTGATCGCTCCGGCCCGATCGTCGGCGCCGGCACCCTGAGCCTAGGCGTAGGCGCCCTGTTCAGCCTGCTGGGCACGCTCAGCGGCTCGCCCCCGGCGCCGGACCGCAGCTTCGGTCAGCGCAGTCTGGCGATCCTGCGCTTCTTCCGCTTCTTCAGCAGCGAACTGACCCGCACCTATCTGCTGCGCCGCCCGCTGGCCTGAGCGCCACCCCGATCGCAAGGAGCCCCCATGAATGCCCCGACACGGATCGAGCTGGTCACGCAGGAAAAGCCAGTCAACTGGCTATCGCCCGGGCAGTTGTTGCAGACCGGGCTGCGATCTCTCACGGCGGGCGAAGTCGGTGTCATGGCCGACCCGCGGCTGGTTCAGGCGGCCCTCAGCCCCGAGGAAAACGACCGGCCAACCCTTGTCGCAACCGACAGCGCCGAACCGCTCTGGATCGACTACCTGGCCGACACCGGCGACGGCTGGGATGCCACCTACACGGTCGCTCACACCATCGCCAGGGAGCAGCTTCAGCCCACAGGCTCAACCGGTGCGCCACTGCCCCGAGCGGATCTGCTGATCCTCGGCGGCGATCAGGTCTATCCAACCCCGGCGGATTCGGCCTATCGCACCCGTTTTCTCGATCCTTTTCGCAGCGCCCTGCCTGCACCGCTGGAAGCAGATCAACCCGGCGCGCCGGAAACTCATACAGCACCGGGCGACCCGCTGCTTTTTGCCCTGCCCGGCAACCACGACTGGTACGACGGCCTTCACGGCTTCACGCAGTGCTTTTGCAGCCAGCGCGGCATCGGACGCTGGCAGACCCGCCAGCGCCGCAGCTACTGGGCACTGCAACTGCCCCACGGCTGGTGGATCTGGGGACTGGATCTGCAGCTGCAGTCGCAGATGGATGCCCCTCAGCACGACTACTTCCGCGCCATGGCCGATCGGCTCTCCCCAGGCGATCAGGTAGTGCTGTGTGTGCCCGAGCCCTCCTGGACCGACGCCAGCGTGCAGCGCGGCAAGGCCGATGGCTCTCCGCTCGACAGCCTGGAGCGACTGCCGCCCCGCTTCAGCTGGCTGCGCGACATCGAACGGCTGATTCTTCGCCGTCCGGATGGCAGTCGGCGCGAGGGCGTCGAACTGGCCGCCGTGCTGGCCGGCGATCAGCACCACTACGCCCGCTATCACAGCGCCGATGCCGATGCGCCGGTCCGCATCACCTGCGGCGGCGGCGGCGCCTATCTGCTCGGAACCCATGACCTGCCGGAACAGCTCGACTTTCGCGGCGGCGGAGGGCGTGAACAGCATCAGCAGGTCTGCACCTTTCCGTCGGTCGATGCCTCCCGCCGCCTTCGCGATCAGATCTGGAAGCTGCCGCTGACCAACTCGGTCTTCAGCGCCACGCTCGGAATCTTTCATGCCTGGTGGGTGACCTTGCTGAGCTACTCTGGTCCGCTCGCTGCACTGTGGGGCCTGATGCTGCTCGGCGGCGCGGCGCTGTTCACCCGCAGCAGTGCCCCGCCCGCACAGAAGGCCCGCGCCACCGGAGCCGGCGTTGTGCACGGCCTGTTGCATCTCGGCCTGCCACTGGCCGTTCTGTCAGCGCTGACCGATCGCCTGGGCCCGCTGCACCCGGCCTGGCAGGCGGGCGTGACCTTCGCCGAAGGCTGGCTGCTGGGCGGTCTGACCTTCGGCCTGTGGCTGATGCTCGCCAACCGCTGGGCCGGCTGGCATGGCGAGGAGGTCTTCTCGGCTCAGGCGATTCC
>DALYHR010000064.1:0-3316 GCA_031970775.1 Burkholderiaceae bacterium
CCCTGGGTGTAGACCGGGTCATGCTCGACCAGCCAGATCTGGTCCGGCGTGGTCGGGCCGCGCTGCTCGGTGAACTGGCGCATCGCTTCGATGCACGGCTCGATCGGCCGGCGGCCGAGCGTGATCAGCTCGATTGGCGGCGGGGGCGTCGTCGCGGTGTCGGTAGACAGGTCGTTGGACATAAGGCCGGCATTGTCGAACAGCTCGCCTTCGAAGGGCTTGCGCGGGGTTGCTTGCTGGCGACCCGCGTCGGAAGTCTGCTAGAAACCGGGCGCATGACAATTCTTCGCTGCCTGTTGCTGATCAGTGCACTGCTGATGAGCGCACTCTCGGCTCACGCCGAGCGGCTCACCATCGCCGCTGCGGCCGACCTGAAATTCGCCATGGACGACATCGTGGCCGGTTTTCGCAAGGCGCATCCGGGCGACACCGTCGAGGTGGTCTACGGCTCGTCGGGCAAGTTTCAGACGCAAATTCAACAGGGCGCGCCCTACGACCTTTTCTTCTCGGCCGACATCGCCCTGGCGCGTGCGTTGGTGCAAGCCGGGCTGGCGGCTTCCGAGGTACGGCCCTACGCCGTCGGGCGGCTGGTGCTGTGGAGTGGCAGCCGCGATGCCCGCACGATGACCCTGGCCAGCCTGGCGGACCCCAAGATCACCCGTGTGGCCATCGCCAACCCCAAACACGCGCCTTATGGCCAGCGGGCCGAGGAGGCGCTGCGGGCCGCCGGAGTGTGGGCGCAGGTCGAGCCGAAGCTGGTCTACGGCGAGAACATCGCGCAAACCGCGCAGTTCGTGCAGACCGGCAGCGCGCAGGTCGGGCTGATTGCGCTGTCGCTGGCGCTCAACCCCGAGCTGTCGCGCCAAGGCGGCTACGCGCTGATCCCCGACCGGCTGCATCAACCGCTGGAGCAGGGGTTCATCCTCACCCGTCGTGCGCAGGACAACGCCCTGGCCCGGCGTTTTGCTGACGAGATGAGCAGCCCGGCGGTACGAGCCGTGATGAGTCGCTACGGCTTTACCTTGCCCGGCAAGACCGGCCACTGAGATGTTGACCGATACCGATCTGCAAGCCGATTTGCAAGCGCTGTGGCTGACGCTGCGTCTGGCGGGCGTCGTCACGCTGACGCTGTTGCTGATCGGCACGCCGCTGGCCTGGTGGCTGGCCCGTACCCGGCGTTGGTGGAAAGGCCCGATCGGCGCGGTGGTGGCCTTGCCTTTGGTGCTGCCGCCCTCGGTGCTGGGCTTTTATCTGCTGCTGGTGATGGGGCCGCAAGGTTGGGTCGGGCGGCTGACCGAGACGCTGGGTCTGGGGCCCTTGCCCTTTACGTTCTGGGGGCTGGTGGTCGCTTCGGTGCTGTATTCATTGCCTTTCATGGTGCAGCCGCTGCAGGCTGCCTTCGAGGCGGTCGGTGAGCGACCTCTGGAGGTCGCCGCCACGCTGGGGGCCTCGCCATGGGATGCCTTTTTCACCGTGGTGGTGCCGTTGGCGAAACCCGGCTTCCTGACCGCCTCGATCATGACCTTTGCGCACACCGTGGGTGAGTTCGGCGTCGTGCTGATGATCGGCGGCAATCTGCCCGGCCAGACCCGGGTGGCGGCGGTGCAGCTCTACGACCACGTCGAAGCGCTGGACTACGCACAGGCCCACCGGCTGGCCGCTGTGCTGCTGGTGTTCTCGTTTCTGGTGCTGCTGACAGTGCAGCTGCGGCGGCCCCGGGCCACGGTGGGGTGCTGAGCATGGTTGCCGAGATTCAGGCCCGTTTTGCGCTGGACCGCCCGGGCTTTCGGCTGGAGGTCGATGTGACTCTGCCGGGGCAGGGCGTGACCGCGCTCTTCGGTCCGTCCGGTTCGGGCAAGACCACGCTGCTGCGCTGCATCGCCGGGCTGGAGCGTTGCCCGCAGGGCCGGCTGGTGGTCGAGGGTGAGGTCTGGCAGGACGAGCGCCGCTGGCTGCCGACTCATCGGCGCCCGATCGGCTACGTCTTTCAGGAGGCCAGTCTCTTCGCGCATCTGACGGTGCGCGACAACCTGCGCTACGGGCAGCAGCGTGGCCGTCACCGTTTCGGCGCTGCACCGATGCCGGAGTCGGCGCTGGATGTGGTGATCGAGTTGCTCGGCATCGGCGCGCTGCTGGATCGGCGTCCGCAGGGGCTCTCGGGGGGCGAGCGCCAACGGGTGGCGATCGCCCGTGCCTTGGCGGTCGGCCCGCGCCTGTTGCTGATGGATGAGCCGCTGGCCGCCCTCGATCTGGCCCGGCGGCGCGAGATCCTGCCCTATCTGGAGCGCTTGCACCGCGAGCTGGCGCTGCCGGTGCTGTACGTGACGCACGCCCCTGACGAAGTCGCCCGGCTGGCCGATCATCTGGTGGTGCTGGAGGCGGGGCAGGTGGTTGCTGCCGGTCCGCTGGCTGAAACGCTCACCCGGGTCGATGGGCCGATTCGGGTCGGGGAAGAGGCTGGGGCGATTCTCGAAGGTCGGGTGGCCGAGCGCGATGCGCGCTGGCATCTGGCGCGGGTTGTGATCGACGGCGGTGGCGGTGCAGCGTTGTGGACCCGCGACGAGGGCCTGCCGGTCGGGTCGGCCGTGCGTTTGCGAGTGTTGGCTCGCGACGTCAGCCTGACGGCGCAGCCGTCGCCCAGCAGCATCCAGAACGTGCTTCCGGGCGAAGTCGAGGCTTTTGGCGACGATGAGCACCCGGCGCTGGTGCGGGTGCGGCTGCGGGTAGGCGACTGCCGCCTGCTGGCCCGGCTGACGCGCAAGTCGGTGGCCGATCTGCATCTCGCCCCGGGTCAGTCGATCTGGCTGCAGATCAAGTCGGCGGCGCTGGTGGATTGAAGCCGTCTGCCGCTGCGGGCGCTGCATGACAATCGAGCCTCAACAAGGACACTGCATGAATACCGTGAACCCCGAGGCCGATCTGCTGATGGAATTGACCGTCCCGACGGCGCTCGAACTGCACCGGGTGGGTCTGGCCTCCTTGATCGACATCCGGCAATCCTTTGAGTTGGACATCAAGGGGACGGTGCCAGGGGCAGTCCATATCCCGTTCTTCGAGGTCAAGCGCATGCTGGGGCATGAACTGAGCGAGGATGAACAGGAAATTCTGGATGCCGGGCGACCGCAAGAGGTTGAGGTGGCCCACTTCTTTGGCCTGATCAATCAGCTCTATCACGCGCAGGATCGGGTGCTGCTGTGCCTGTGCAACAGCGGTCGGCGCAGCCTGTTGGCGGCCACACTGCTGCGTCAGCTGGGCTATCGCCGGGTTCTCTCGGTGGCCGGCGGATTCCAGGCCTGGAAAGCGTTGCAGGTCTGAG
>DALYHR010000064.1:3416-9783 GCA_031970775.1 Burkholderiaceae bacterium
CAGGTCTGAGCCGTTACGCCCTGCGGCCGCTCCGTCGCCAGCGCATCCCCAGCAGCACCGCCAGCACCGCGGCGTCGATCAGCACTTCGGTGAGGCGATTCTTGCTGCTGCGCACCCAGTAGAAGTGCAGCAGGGCCAGCGGGCCGATCACGTAGACCAGCCGATGCAGGGTGCGCCAGCGGGCGCCACCCAGCCAGCGCACCGCGGCATCGAAGCTGGTGGCGGCCAGCAGCAGCAAGCCGAGCCAGGCCAGCGCGCCGACCCAGACGAAGGGCCGCTTGGGCAGGTCGCGCAGCATCGCGTCGGGGTCCAGCCCCATGTCGAGCCAGCCCCAGCACAGCGCATGCAAGGTGGCGTAGACAAAGACGCTGACGCCGACGATGCGGCGCAGCCGAGCCAGGGCGGTCCAGCCGGTCAGCCGGCGCAGCGGGGTGATGGCAAGCACCAGCAGCAGATCGCGCAGCGTCCACTGCCCGGTCTGACGGATCAGCGCCTCGGCCGGGTTGGGCCCTAGGCGGTTGTCGATCGCCGCCCACAGCAGCCCCAGCGCCGGCAGGCTCAGCAGCAGGATCAGCACCGGCTTGACCGCCGGGCGTTGCAGCAGGCGGTTCATTCCGTTCATCCCGGCAGGGCGGCCAGCGTGGCCTGCGCCAGGGCCAGATCAGGGGTCGAATCGGTGTCGGGATAAGTCCGCAGCGCCTCGGCCAGGGCCTGCCGAACCCGCGCGACGTGATCGGCGTCCGGCACCTGAAGGGATAGCCGCGCCAGTTCGGTCAGGGCCCGCAGCTCGAACAACCGATTGCCCTGCGCTCGAGCGGTGTCGATGGCGCGCGTCAGCAGCGGCAGCACGGTCAACGGCCCGTCGAGTCCGAGCTGTCGGGCCGCATCGATGCGGATGCGGGCATCGAGCCGGTCGATCTCGGCCGCCATCAGAGCTTCGCCAGAGGTTGCGATGAGCTCACGGGCCTCGGCTAGGCAGGCCAGTGCCTCGTCGGGCTGGCCCAGGGCGATACGGGTCTCGGCCAGCAGAGTCAGGAAATGGGGCACCACGCAGCCGCTGCCCAGCGAGCGGTACAGCGCCAGGGATTCCTCCAGATGCCGCAGACCGGAGCCCGGTTGACCCTCGACGACCAAGGCAAAGCCGGCAAACAGGGTGCCGAAGTGGCTCCAGAACTGAATCGATTGACTGTCGGAGAACTCGATCGTCTCGGCCGCCCGCATCGCCATCGAGTAGGCATCGCGGCGGGTGGCATCGAGCCAGGTGGTCATGCCCAGGGCATAGGCCCGGCTGAAGGGGTGGCGAAGCTCGGAGGCCAGCCGCAGTGCCTGCTCGGAGCGGCGCAGGCTGCTGCGAGTGCGCCCGCTCAGATACTGGGCCAGCGCTGCGGCAGTTCGTGCCGCTACGCCGACATCCTGCCCGGTCAGGAAGGCCTGCGGATGATGGTCCTGGGTGGTGTATTGCTCGCAGGCCGATTCCAGCAGTGGCAGGGCCGCCTCGATATGACCGCACAGCAGTAGGCTCAGACCCTGTGCGAACGAGGCTTCGAGTGCGAGCCCCGGAGTGCCGTTGGCAATGTCTGCCAGCTGGCGGGCCAGGGTCAGCGAGCGGCGCTGATCCCCCTTGACCAGATAGAAGGCCCACATGCCCCAGACCACCCAGAACACGCTGGGCGTGGGTCCGAGGCGGGTAGCCAGCCCTTGGGCGCGCTCGTAGATTTCGGCCAGTTCGGGCGAGGCCCAGCCCTTCTGCAGGGTCAGGGCCACGCCCAGACTGGACAGCAGGGCCAGCTCGAACTGATCGCGCTCCAGGGACTCGGGCAACGCGGCGGCGGCCTCCAGGCCGTGTCGCAGGTGGTTTTCGGCCTCGGCCATCGCTGAGGAGGCAACGGCGTGCTGACCCGCTTCCAGCCAGAACGGCAGGGCCAGCTCCGGCCGGCCCGCCTTGGTCCAGTGCTGGGCGATCCGCTCCGGAAAGGCCTGAGTCGGGCTGCGTTGCAGCGCCAGGGCGATGCGTTCATGAGCATGGCGCCGGGCGCTGTGGGGCAGCGACTCGTAGGAGACTTCCTGGATCAGCGCGTGCTTGATCGCGAAACCGCTGCCTGCGGTGTACAGCAGCCCCTCGTCGAGCAGCTGGGTGAGGCCGGCCGACAGCACGGCTTCCTCTTCCGGCAGGATCGAGCACAGCAGGTCGAAGCTCCATTCCTGACCGATGCAGGCGCCGAGCTGGATGACGCGGCGAGCGGGTTGGGGGATGCGTTCGAGCCGGGAGATCAGCAGGTCCTGCAAAGTGGCCGGAACCCGTCGGCCTGACGGCGGTGGTCGGGTCGAGATCGCCGATATCTCGTCCGTGGCGCACTCGCTGCCGAACAGTCTGGACATCTCTTCGATGTAGAGCGGATTGCCGTCGCTGTGGTGCTGCAGTCGCTGCAGGACCTCGCGGGGCAGATCCCGGCCTCCGGCGACTCGACGGATCAGGGCTTCGGTATCGTCGGCCGACAACGGACGAACCGGGATCAGGGTGACTCGCTCGTGATGCAGCCAGGCCGGGGTCAATCCGGGGCGAGCCGTCAGAACCAGCATCAGTCGCCCCGAAGCCAGCCGGGGCAGCAGCAGGCCGATCAGCTCCAGCGTGGTGGCATCGACCCAGTGCAGATCCTCAAGGACCAGCAGCGCCGGCTGCTGCGTGGCCAGGCCTGTCAGCAGCTGGAGCAGCACGGCCATGAGCTTGTGCTTCTGAGTCAGCGGATGCAGGCCGATGGCCCGATAGCCCGCCTCGGGCGGGATGCCGAGGAACCGGGCCAGCAGCGGCAACTCGGGGTCCAGATCGCAGCCCTGCTGCGACAGCACGCGCTCCAGCCGTGCCAGGGCTGCGGCTGGCGGCAGGTCATCCAGGCCGAGCAGCGTTCGCAATGGCAACACCATCGGGTACAGCGGGGTGTCGCTGTAATAGGGCGAGCAGAAGCCTTCGAGAACCCGGCATTCGTCCTGTGTGATCGACGCCCGGAACTCGGCCAGCAGGCGTGATTTGCCGATGCCTGGTTTGCCGATCAGCAACAGCGCTTGCCCGGGGTTGTTGCGGGTTCGCAGCCAGGCCTGGGCCAGGGTGGCAATCAGGCTGGCGCGCCCGATACACGGCGATCTCTGGGCAGGGGTGCGATGGCTTTCAGTGCTGCCCGGCGTACCGAGACTGCCCTCGACGGCCAGGATTTCGACCGGCTCCGGCAGGCCCTTGAGCGGATGCAACCCGAGGCTGCGCAGCAGGAACTGATCGGCCACCAGGCGCTGGGTGGCCCGGCTGATGACCAGTGAGTTGGGCGCGGCGGCGTGCTGGATACAGGAGGCAAAGTGCGGCGTGTCGCCAATGGCCAGCCGGGCAGTACCGGCCGGGCCGTCCGGGGCTTCGAGAATCACCGGTCCGGTGTGGACAGCGACCCGCACAGCCAGTTGCGTGCCGAAGCGCTGCTGCACACCGGGAGCCTGGCGGGTGATGGCCTGGATCAGATCGAGACCCGCCTGCACGGCCCGGTGGGCATCGCCGTCCTGAGGGGTCGGATGGCCAAAATACGCCACGATGCCGTCGCCATGGAACTGGGCGGTAAAGCCGGAATGTCGGGCAATGACTTCGGTGCAGGCATCGCGATAGTCGCGCACGACGTCGCGCAGATCTTCGGGGTCGAGCCGGCGGGACATTTCCACCGAACCGATCAGATCGCAGAACAGCACCGTGATGACGCGGCGTACCGGGGGGGACGCGGCGGTGCGAGGGGTTTCAGCGGCCGTGAGCGGCGGACTCTGCTGAGGCTGCGGGCGAGCCTGTAGCCCCTGACCGCACTCGTGGCAGAAGCGGGCCGAGGCGGTGACGGCCGTGCCGCAGGCCGGGCAAGTCAGCGGTTGGGCGGTTCCGCATTCCGGACAGAAGCGGGCTCCGTCAGGCAGATCGCAGGAACACTGGATGCAGGGCATGGGCCGGGGGCGGATGAAGAACGAAAGAAGACTGGGTTGACCCCCTGGACAGGCACATTCTGGGGTGCCCTTGAATTGGGGCCGATTATCGCGCCCGGGGGTGCGAAGGCTCGGGGTTGACGACCGAGCTAGGGAAAACCGAGTGTTTCACCTCGAAAAGTTCTTTGTCGCTCGGCGGGTCCGGTGTCACGATGGACGCCGATCCCGGTTGTTCCGACTGTCCACTTTCCGTTCGAGGCTGCGATGAAATATGGTTCCTTCGGGCGTGCTGCCGCCGCCCTGCTCGTCTCCGGTCTGCTGATGACGGCTCTGCCGTCCCGTGCGGCGCTGGACCCCGGTGGGGCTGCGCCGGGGTTTACTGCTCCGGCGGCGCTGGCAGGCAAGACCTTCACCTTCTCGCTGGACAAGGCTCTTCGCAAGGGTCCGGTGGTGCTGTACTTCTTCCCCGAGGCGTTCACCGACGGCTGCACGATCGAGGCCAAGGCCTTTGCCGATGCCCTGCCCAAGTTCAAGGCGCTCGGCGCGACGGTGGTCGGCATGTCGCGCGACCCGATGAGCGTGCTCAGAAAGTTCTCGGTCGAGGCCTGTCACAGCAAGTTCGCAGTGGCATCCGATCCGTCGCTGGAGACGATCCGCAAGTACGACGCCGCCCTGTGGCAGGGGGGCAATGACAAGGCCGGCCGTATCACCTACATCATCAGTCCGGAGCGCAAGGTGATCTACGCCTTCGCCAGCGACAGCCCGGACCAGCATGTTGAGTACGCGCTGGACGCCCTGAACAAGTGGCGGGCCAACAACCCGATGACGCCCGCCAAGGCGGCCAAGCCGCCGCAGCACTGAGGCGCTGCTCAGCGCTGACGCCAGCGTGCCCGGGCGGTTTCGGCGGCGCGGGTCTTGATCGGGCCGTAGCCGCGGATCTGTTCGGGCAGTCGGGCGATCTCCAGCGCCTGCGGCAGCGTGGTGGCGTCCAGCGTCGGCAGCAGGTGTAGCAGGGCGTCGCGGTATTCGTTGATCAGCTCGCGCTCCATGCGCCGTTCGGCCGTCCAGCCGAACGGGTCAAAGGGCGTTCCCCGCAGCGCCCGCAGACGAGCCAGCCCCTTGAGCACGGGCCGGATCCACGGTCCCCAGGCCCGCTTGCGCGGGCGTCCCTCGGCATCTCGCCCGGGCCAAAGCGGTGGTGCCAGGTGATGAACCAGTCGGTAGGGGCCTTCGACCATCGCATCGATGCGGGCGGCAAAGACCGGGTCGGTCAGCAGGCGCGCCACCTCGTACTCGTCCTTGTAGGCCATCAGCGTGTGGAAGTTGCGGGCCACTGCCTCGGTCAGCGGGGTGGCGGATCCCAGGCGCGCTTCGGCGGCGCGGACCTGTTCGACCAGATCGCGATAGCGCCGTGCGTAGACAGCGTCCTGGTAGCGGATCAGCTCGGCGGTGCGCCGCTCAATCAGCGTGCCCAGATCGTGGGCGTGGCGCGGCATGAACTGCACGGCGACGGCCGGCGTGGCGGCCTGGAGCTGTTCGCGCAGGGCCGCAGGGTCATGGGCCCAGGCGCGGCCCCATTCGAAGGCCTGCCGGTTGCGAGCCGCCTGCGTGCCATTGAGATCGATGGCTCGATGCAGCGCGCCACGGCTGACCGGAACCAGCCCGCGCTGCCAGGCGCAGCCCAGCATCAGCAGGTTGGCGTAGATCGCATCGCCGAGCAGGGCGGTCGAAAGTCGTTCGGCGTCGATGAAGGTCATGCGGCCTTGCGGATCCGGGCCGATTGCCTGCTCGATCGCCTGTCGGCACGGCTCGGCTGGGAAGCGCCAGTCGCGCTGCGCCATCAGGGCCGCGGTCGGCGAGTCGTGCGTGTTGAGCACGACGGCGGTCTGCCCGCCCATCAGCGCCAGCGTGGCGGGCTGGGCGGCGACGATGGCATCGCAGGCCAGCACCAGATCGGCTTCGGCTAGATCGACCTTGGTGGTGGCGATCGCCTCCTGCGTCGAAGCAATCTGCACATGGCTCCAGGTGGCCCCGCCCTTTTGCGCCAGTCCGGCCGCATCCTGGGTCACCACGCCCTGGCCTTCGAGGTGCGCCGCCATGCCCAGCAGTTGTCCGAGGGTAATGACGCCGGTGCCGCCGATGCCGGCGATGACAATGCCCCAGGGGCGAAGGGCCTCGGGCAGCTTCGGCTCGGGCAGGTCGGTCGGCAAGGTCGCCAAGCTGGCTCGATCGTCGGCAGAAGGCCCCAGAGCCGGGCGGCGCAGCTGTCCGCCTTCGATCGTGACGAAGCTCGGGCAGAAACCCTTGAGGCAGGAAAAGTCCTTGTTGCAGCTGCTGAGGTTGATGCGGCGCTTGCGGCCGAATTCGGTCTCGACCGGCTCGACGCTCAGGCAGTTGCTCTGGGTCGAGCAGTCGCCGCAGCCTT
>DALYHR010000065.1:0-9708 GCA_031970775.1 Burkholderiaceae bacterium
ACCGTCAGGGCCAGCTCAATGCCCGGCTCGAAGGCCATGCGCTGGACGAGCAGGCAGCCCCCGAACCGGCTGCTCGTCACTTTCTCGGTCAGGCCGGATTGCGGCTGGGCTGGTCCAACCGCAGCCTGCACCGTGTGCTACGGGTGGCACGCACCATCGCCGACCTGCAGCACAGCGCAACCATCACCACCGCCCATGTCGCCGAGGCGATTCAATTGCGCCGTGCCCTGCCCGGCTAAGACTGACCCTGGAGTCACGCGACAATCCGGGGCATGTCGACCGTACCGTTGCCCCCGCCCGAATTTCTCAACCACATCCTGCTCGGCACCCAGGCCCGAGACGGGCTGGAAGCCGCCCTGCAGGCGCTGCCCCGCCCGATGGTTTTCACCAACGGGGTGTTCGACATCCTGCACCGTGGCCATGTCAGCTATCTGGCGCAGGCGCGCGCCCTTGGCGCTTGTCTGGTGCTCGGCCTCAACAGCGATGTTTCGGCCCGTCTGCTCGGCAAAGGTCCGGATCGGCCGCTCAATGGCGAGCTTGATCGCGCCTGCGTGCTGGCCGCGCTGGCCAGCGTTTCTCTGGTAGTCGGCTTTGACGAGCGCACGCCCTGCGCGCTGATCGAGCGTATCCGTCCGGACCTCTACGTCAAAGGTGGCGATTACGACATCGAGACGCTGGAGGAAACCCGACTGGTGCGCAGCTGGGGCGGAGACGCCCGCGCGATTTCCTTTGTCGACGGCTACTCGACCACCGCGCTGGTACAGCGCATCCGCAGCTGAAGGCCCGAGGATGAGTACCCGCTTTCACGCCGATTTGCCCTTCGCCCCCGGGCTTGAAACTGCTCTGCCCGAAGGGGCGACCCGACACGTGCAGGTGTTGCGCCTGCAACCCGGCGAACACGTCATCCTTTTCGATGGCCGCGGTCAGGAGTGGAGCGCTGAGATTCTCTCAATGGGCCGCCGGGACGTGCAGGTTCGGCTGCTCGAAGCCCGCAATAACACCGCCGACCCGATCCGGCCGGTGACGCTGGCCGCGGTGATGCCGGCTGGCGATCGTTTCGACTGGCTGGTTGAAAAGGCCACCGAACTGGGCGTGAGCACGATTCAGCCGCTGATGAGCGAGCGCTCGGTGCTGCGGCTCAGTGGTGACCGGGCCGAGCGCAAGGTGCAGCACTGGCAGGGTGTGGCCATCGCGGCGGCCGAGCAGTGCGGCCGGGCGCATGTGCCGGTAATCGCTCCCGTTCAGGCTCTGCGCAGCTGGCTTCAGGACACCCCGGCAACAACGGACACTTTCAAATGGTTGCTCAGTCTGGGCGAGTCCCGACCACTGTCCGAGCGATTGGCCGACCTGGCGTGCGCCCCCCCATCCACCGCGCTGTGCATGCTCAGCGGTCCCGAAGGGGGCTTGACCGCCGCGGAGGAAGCCGCGGCCCGATCGGCGGAATTTCTGGCCACCAGCCTGGGTTCGCGTGTGCTACGCGCTGAAACCGCACCCTTGGCCGTCTTGTCGAACCTGCTGACGCTCGGCTGAAACCAAAGTCCCGTTCGGGGGCATTTTTCTTGGTGTTTTCCCGGTGAATTTGTCGTGGCGAACCCACCCCCGCACTGGGTTGCATTTGCTTATGCATAAAGTGCATGTAACCCGCGCGTAATGCCACAGCCCCCACGCCTAAACTGCCCGGCTCATCTCGGAAAGCCCCTGGGCAGTCAAGGACACGGGGGTTTTCCGAGATGTTTTCAACCTTGGAGATCCCTGTGCAACTCAACGCTCCCGCCTTCGTCAAGAACACCCGGCTGATCGCCTGGGTGGCCGAGATCGCCGCCCTGACCCAGCCGAAGGACATCGTCTGGTGCGATGGCAGCCAGGAGGAATACGACCGCCTGTGCCAGCAACTGGTCGACGCCGGCACCTTCAAGAAGCTCAATCCGGCCAAGCGTCCGGGCAGCTTCCTGGCCTGCACCGATCCGTCGGATGTGGCCCGCGTCGAAGACCGCACCTACATCTGCTCCGAGACCAAGGAACAGGCCGGCCCAACCAACAACTGGATGGCCCCGGCCGAGATGCGCGCGCTGCTGCAAAACGGTGACAGCGCACTGTTCAAGGGTTGCATGCAGGGTCGTACGATGTACGTGATCCCCTTCAGCATGGGCCCGCTCGGTTCGCCGATCGCCCACGTCGGCATCGAGCTGTCGGACAGCGCCTACGTCGCCGTCAACATGAAGCTGATGACCCGCATGGGCCAGGCCGTGTACGACGTGATCGGCGAAGACGGCGAATTCGTGCCCTGCGTGCACACCGTCGGCGCGCCGCTGGCTGCCGGCCAGAAGGACGAAACCGTCTGGCCCTGCAACGCCAAGACCAAGTACATCGTCCACTACCCCGAGACCCGCGAAATCTGGTCCTACGGTTCGGGCTACGGCGGCAACGCGCTGCTGGGCAAGAAGTGCTTCGCGCTGCGGATCGCCTCCAACATGGGCCGCGATCAGGGCTGGCTGGCCGAGCACATGCTGATCCTGGGCGTGACCTCGCCCGAAGGCAAGAAGCACCACGTCGCTGCCGCTTTCCCGTCGGCCTGCGGCAAGACCAACTTCGCCATGCTGATTCCGCCGGCAGCGCTGGGCGGCTGGACCGTCACCACCATCGGTGATGACATCGCCTGGATCAAGCCGGGCAAGGATGGCCGCCTGTACGCCATCAACCCCGAAGCCGGCTACTTCGGCGTCGCTCCGGGCACCAATACCCTGACCAACCCGAACTGCATGGCGTCCCTGAACAAGGACGTGATCTTCACCAACGTCGCACTGACCGACGACGGTGATGTGTGGTGGGAAGGCATGGGCGACGCTCCGGCCCACGCCATCGATTGGCAAGGCAAGGACTGGACCCCGGCGATCGCCAAGGAAACCGGTGCCAAGGCCGCTCACCCGAACGCCCGCTTCACCGTCGCTGCCACCAACAACCCGGCGCTGGACAGCGCCTGGGACGACGCAGCCGGCGTGCCGATCGACGCCTTCATCTTCGGCGGCCGCCGCTCGACGACCGTTCCGCTGGTGACCGAGGCCCGCAACTGGACCGAAGGCGTCTACATGGCCGCCACGATGGGCTCGGAAACCACCGCTGCGGCCTTCGGCGCTCAAGGCGTGGTGCGCCGCGACCCGTTCGCCATGCTGCCGTTCTGCGGCTACAACATGAGCGACTACTTCCAGCACTGGCTGACCCTTGGTGCCAAGCTGGAAGCCTCCGGCGCCAAGCTGCCCAAGATCTACTGCGTGAACTGGTTCCGCAAGGGCGCCGATGGCAAGTTCGTCTGGCCGGGCTACGGTGAAAACGCCCGCGTGCTGAAGTGGATGATCGAGCGCGTCGAAGGTCAGGGCCAGGGCGTCGAGAACATCTTCGGTGTCAGCCCGCGTTACGACGATCTGAGCTGGAATGGCATGAACTTCAGCCAGGAACAGTTCAACTCGGTGATCGGCATCGACCGCGACGCCTGGGTGCAGGAAATGAAGCTGCACGGCGAGCTGTTCGAGACCCTGGCGCACAACATGCCGGAAGAACTCAAGGCCACCAAGGCCCGGATCGAAGCCGCACTGAACGCCTGATCGGCGCCTCAGGCTCCATCGACCCCAAAAGCCACCTTCGGGTGGCTTTTTTCATGGCCTCTCCGTTCTGGCCCATGATCGCGGGCATGCGAATCCAGTTGCTGTCCGATCTTCACCTCGAAACCGAGTCATTTGATCCGCAACCCGCCCCAGGCGCTGACGTTCTGGTGCTGGCCGGGGACATCGATTCAAGCTGGACCGCGCTGGATCGCTTTGCCGGCTGGCCAGTGCCGGTGCTGTTCGTCCCCGGCAACCATGAGTTCGACCGACGTGACATCGATGCTGCGCGCGCCGGTCTGCGGCAGCGCTGCGCCGAACTCGGGCTGATCTGCTTGGACCGCGACGATGCCGTACTCAGCGATGCGTCCGGGCGTTCAGTGCGCTTTCTCGGCACCGTGCGCTGGAGCGACTTCGATGTCTTCGGACCGCAGGAGCGTGACCGCTCGATGCGCGCCGCCAGCTACTTTCAGAAAGTGCAGCAAAGCACCTGGCGGAATGGCCAGCCCTTCGACGCCGCAGCCGTGCGGGAACTCGGCCTCGGAGACCGCGCATGGTTGCTCGAGGCCCTCG
This sequence comes from Burkholderiaceae bacterium, assembly GCA_031970775.1. Taxonomy (GTDB): domain Bacteria; phylum Pseudomonadota; class Gammaproteobacteria; order Burkholderiales; family Burkholderiaceae_C; genus Sphaerotilus. Next base: position 4,170 of record DALYHR010000065.1, read on the forward strand.
GTTCACCGCCATCAGCTGATCTGCCGACCGTGGTCATCACCCACTTCGCCCCCAGCCTGCGCAGTCTCGACCCGCGCTACGGCCCCCAGCCTGCCACGGCCAGTTTCTGCAACGCCGACGACGACCTGATTGAGCGATGCTCCCTGTGGATCCACGGCCATCTGCATTGCCGGCATGACTACCGGGTGGGCCGTCTGGCCCGGGTGATCTGCAATGCCAGAGGCCTGGTACGCCGCGGCGAGGCGGCAGACTTTGATCCGCTGCGGCTGTTTGAGGTCTGACCAATGCTGACCACCGTGCTCAAACACCTGCGTCAACTCCTGGTCGAGCGAAAAACCGAACGGCAAATTCGCCACCATTGGATTCCGGATACGCTCTGGGCCACGACGCTGGATCAGTTCCCCTTCCTGAGCTACCGCGATGCGGCCCAACAGGCCGAGCTGCGCCGCCTTTCAAGTCTGTTTCTAGCCAGCAAGGAATTCATGGTCAGCGCCCAGGGCCTCGAGGTCGGCCTGGTGCTGAGCGACGAGATCGCGGTGGCTGTCGCCGCTCAGGCCTGCGTGCCGATTCTGGCCCTGGAAGGCGGGTTGTCCTGGTATGACGATTTTGTCGGCATCGTGTTGCAACCCGATCAGGTCGTGGCCCGGCGGCAATGGATCGACGAATTCACCGGCCTATTCCATGAACAGGAAGAAGTGATCTCCGGCGAGGCGATGCCGGGCGGCCCGGTGATGCTGTCCTGGGCCGATGTGCGCGACGCCGGACAGGTCGCTGCGGTGGGCTACAACGTGGTGATCCACGAGTTTGTCCATGTTCTGGACATGCATGGGGGCGGCGCTGATGGCGTGCCCCGCATCCGGGATCCCCAGCTTCGTCAGGACTGGATTCGCACTCTCGGGAGCGAACTGAAGCGTTTGAGGCGTCGCGTCCGTCGAGGCGAAGACACGTTCCTGGACCCCTACGCCTGCGAAGGCGCAGAGGAGTTTTTGCCCGTCGCCTCGGAAGCCTTCTTCGTCGCGCCACACACGCTGCGCTCCGAACATCCCGCCCTCTACGAGGTCTTCAGCCGTTTTTACGGCCAGGAACCCCATCGGCACGCGCCGACCTCTGAAGAAGCAACGGCGCCCGAGGCCCCCGACAGTCAGGGACGCACAAATCCGCTGAAATAGCGATCGGCCGTCGCCAGGAATTCACGGGACTTGGCAGCCTCGGCCAGTTCCTTGACCCAGGGCTTGTCCTTGTCCTCGGCCCGAATCACCAGTGCGGTCAGATGTTGGGCGGAAGTCTTTTCGAGCACCAGTGCCTCAGTCAGCTTCAGCCCGGCCGACCAGGCCACTTGGCCATCCGCAACCACGAAATCCGAGCTCTCCAGGGTGCGGGCGACAGCACTGCCGTCATAAGGCACCAAGCGGACCTTTTTCGGATTAGCCGTGATATCCCGATCCGAGGCCCAGGCCTGATCGGCACCATCGCGCAGCTTCAACCAGCCCATCTGCTCCAGCAGCCGCAGGGCACGACCTTGTTGGTAAGCCTCCGACGGAATGGCGACACTCGCGCCCTCCTTCAGGTCAGTCAACATCCGAAACCGGCGACTGTAGATTCCCGCTGGAGCTGTCGGAAAGCGGACGACTTCTGCCAGCTTGAGCTTGCCATCGGCAGTTGCACGGCCAAGTTGCACCGTCGACTGCACCAAGTCAGCATCGACCTGACCCTGTCCCAGGGCCGTATTGGCCGCAGCGCCGACCGCCATATCCTGCACTCGAACCTTGTACCCACGCCGCTCGAGGATGGGCTTGATCCCCATGTTGATCTGATCGCCATAAGCGGCGCTGTTGACGGCAATGACCAGGTCCCGTTTTTGCGCACTTCGCTGACCATTGGTGGCAGCCTGAACTTTCTGACTGCTCGTGATGGCATCAATGAAATCCTGTTCCTGTGCCGCGGCGCCCAAAGCCGCCGTACCGATCAGAAGACCCAAGACCCAGGACCGATCAAACCATTGCATGACTAAACCTTTCTGATGTCACGTCACCGGACACCGCTCGGCGTCCGGACTCGTACTAGAAAGGCTGCGCCTTGCTGCGCGCTTTCGGCGGTTACATCAGGGTGTCAGGCATTTCACGCTTGATACCGCAATGCACAAAAATTTCGTCAATTCGAGGCCGCTGCCGAGGGAAGAGGCATTGAACCAGGAGCCGCACCGGCCCACAGCCGCCTGAGCCGGGCCAGCTCGTCATCGTAGATGGCTGAGATTCGCTGGATCTCAGCGCGGTGGTTCTGGACCAACGTCTTCTGCGCCTCGGTCGAAGCCTGATTGAACTCGATGCGTTCCTTGAGTTTGGGCGGCAGATCTCGCCCCTTGTAGAACTCGGCTTCGTCCTGCAAGGCCCTGCTTTCCTTGTCCAACTCTGCCAACCGGGTTTCAGACGATTTCTGAACTCGACGCATGCTCTCCAGCGCACCCTCCCGGGCCCGCCCGTGAGCACGCTCGTCCGGATAACGGTTCATCAGATTGCGATCATGGCGAACAGCGTCCTTGCGAGCGCTCTCTGCAGCCTGCTTCCGGCGCTGCGCATCCTCAGCGGCGGCACGCTCCTCGGCAGTCAGACTCGGACCCACCACTTGGCGCGTCGATCCATCCTGATTGAGAACACGTTGTTCGCGATCTGCGCATTCCATGATCGGGCGATCAGAGGTGAGCCGCCGACCCTTGCTATCGACGCAGCTAAAGATGCTGCCCTGCGCCCAACTGCCCTGGAACACCAGCATCAGGATCGCAGCAAACGCCAAGCCACGCAGCCCTAGAAGGCCGCCGCCCGTCGGCGCCTCTACCGACCACCCAGCCAGACCTTTCGTCATGGATCGCAACATCAGAACCGGTTCATTCACCCACTGACTCCATAGCGTCTACGGTACGCCTCCACATGCGGGAGGTACTCGGACAGAGACGAGTCGCTTCGTCCCACGAGATACTGCAACAGATCGTCCAGCGAAGCGATCGACAGAACCTCTAGTCCCATTTCGTTTCTCACGGACTGCACGGCAGAACATCGAGCCGCTCCGGGCGCATCCGACGCAGTCTCCTGTCGATCCAGGGCAACCGCTACGGCACAGGGATGTGCGCCCGCGTTCTGAATCAAGGCGACCGACTCTCGCACGGAGGTTCCGGCTGAGATCACATCGTCGATGATCAGAACTCGGCCCTGCATCGGTGCCCCGACCAGAACTCCGCCCTCCCCGTGATCCTTGGCTTCCTTGCGGTTGTAGGCGAAGGGCACGTTGCGCCCCATGCGCGCCAACTCCACCGACACCGCCGCTGCCAAGGTGATGCCTTTGTAGGCGGGCCCGAAGATCATGTCAAACTCGACCCCCGAACTGAGCAGTCTGCGTGCATAGAATTCCGCCAATCTGCCCAGGCTCGCGCCATCGTGGAACAGCCCGGCGTTAAAGAAATACGGGGACATTCTTCCTGCCTTGGTCTTGAACTGCCCAAACCGCAGCACCCCGACGTCGATCGCGAACGCGACGAAGTCTATTGCCAGTGACGCTGGAACTGTTCCACCTTGAACTTGACTCATTTCTTGACTTCCTGAAGCTGTGCGAGTGCCATGCGACTGATCACCCTGAACCTGAACGGAATACGTTCGGCATATTCCAAAGGACTTTGGGAATGGCTGGCCTCGGTCAGTCCGGATTGTATTGGGATCCAAGAAATTCGGGCCGCACACGAGGACCTCGCTGCACCTCACTTTTTGAAGTGCGGAAACCTGTTTCCCCACTTCAACCCTGCATTGCGTAAAGGCTATTCGGGCGTCGGCATCTACACACGAACCCCACCCACGGCCATCCTTCGTGGCTTTGGCAGCGAAGAATTCGATCCTGAGGGTCGTTGGATCGAACTCCAGTTCGACACTCCACATCGAAAGCTATCGATCGTTAGCGCATACTTCCCAAGCGGCTCCTCCAGCGAGGAACGCCAAGCTGCAAAGTTTCGATTCCTTGAAAAAATCACCCCGGTCCTCAGAACCTTGATTCAGGAACGCGAACTGATCCTTTGCGGAGATATCAATATTGCTCACCGTGAAATTGATATCCGAAATTGGAAGGGAAATATCAAGAACAGTGGCTTTCTCCCTGAAGAGCGGGCATGGCTGGATATGTTGACTGAGTCAATCGGACTCGTAGATGTTTACCGATCTTTGCATCCGACTACAGAACAATACACCTGGTGGAGTAATCGCGGACAGGCGAGAAATAACAATGTCGGCTGGAGAATTGACTATCAACTCTCCACGCCAAAAATTGCTTCACTAGCTAGAACTGCTTGGGTCTATACCGATCATAAGTTCAGCGACCATGCACCCTTGATCATTGATTACGACCTTTCCCTCTGAGACTGCATCTATGACCCGAAAATGGCATCAGCGCAATTCAATTCGCGCGCTTTTCACTCTTGTTTTTATTATTATGATCATTCTAGGATATCCGATCCTACGGGCTTTGTTAAGTACGTCGGCACTGAGCACCGCGTCAACACACGCTCGCACGGAGGAGGGTATGCCTTGGGATCTAAAGAAATCACCGGATGGTCATAGCACTATCATTTTCGGTCTTAGCCCTGGCTTATCCACCTTGGCAGACGCAGTCCAAGTGCTTGGCAGCGATCTCCAAATTGCATTTCTCACACCACCCAATGGCACTCCCGTCCTAGAGGCCTACCTTGACCCTCTGAGAACCGGGCCACTCACCGGTAAACTTATTTTGGCTACGGAGGTCGACCCAGCACAGGTTGCTCGTTGGATTGAAAACAGTCCAAAGCGCCAGATTAGTGAATCCGGCGCAAAAATCAATAACCCCGCCGCAGTTGATACACCACTTATTCTGAAAAGTATTGTGACTTCAATTCACTACCTACCTGCCGCAGATCTTGATGAAGCGATCGTAGTAAGTCGTTTTGGCCAACCTGAATTTCGTTCACAACCCGACGCAGAGATCCAGGTTCTTCGCTATCCTCAATTGGGATTACTTATTACCATCAACACGCGCGGAAAAGACTTGTTCCAGTACGTGCCACCCAATCTGTTCAGCAAATATTTCCCGAACTGAACCCTACAAGCCTAATGGTATGGCTATTGCAGGTTGCAATGCCTGGCGCGGGAGACGGTGGACCCCCACCACTTCACCCTTTTGGGGGTAGTGGGGAGTCTGCGCTATCGGTAAGACTTCCATGTACGCCTTCTGCGTACTTGGAGGACCACCATCATGCCCACCGCCGATGCACTTCAGGACCGTTTAGGTCCTACTGAGTCGACACACAACGGTCACACTTTGACATCCGGTTTTCTTGAATCTTCGACTGGAGCATTCGTGTCGAACCGAGTCTTTTCCCCCGACCCAGGGGTCGAAATCACCGAACACCCGGTACCTTTGGACATTTGGGAGACTTTGCTCAGGCTCAACCCATTCGAAAGGCCCTAATCCAGGAATAACAAAACCCCCGAAGCTGAGAGCTAGGGGGGTTTTGTGGGAGGGGGTGCCT
>DALYHR010000066.1:0-9705 GCA_031970775.1 Burkholderiaceae bacterium
TCGGCTCCTTGGCGATCTTCATGATCTTGCGGATCTTGTCCTCGGGCATCTCCATTTTCTCGGCCAGCGTCGGAGCATCCGGCTCGAAGCCGAACTCCTGAAGATGCTGACGCGAGATGCGATTCATCTTGTTGATCGTCTCGATCATGTGCACCGGGATGCGGATGGTGCGGGCCTGATCGGCGATCGAGCGCGTGATGGCCTGACGGATCCACCACGTTGCGTAGGTCGAGAACTTGTAGCCGCGACGGTATTCGAACTTATCCACCGCCTTCATCAGGCCGATGTTGCCTTCCTGGATCAGGTCGAGAAACTGCAGGCCGCGGTTGGTGTACTTCTTGGCGATCGAGATCACCAGACGCAGGTTGGCCTCGATCATCTCGCGCTTGGCTTCGCGCGAGCTGGCCTCACCCTCGTTCATGCGCTTGTTGATCAGTTTCAGATCGTCGATCGGCACGATCGCGCGGGTCTGCAGATCGATCAGCTTGCGCTGCAACTCCTGAACAGCCGGCAGATTGCGACCGAGCACGGCCGAGTACGACTTGGCCGCTTGACTCTCGCCGACGGCCCAATCCAGATTGAGCGTATTGGACGGGAACACCTTGATGAAGTGATCCTGCGGCATTCCGCAGCGATCAACCACGATCTTGCGCAATTCACGCTCGAAGCGACGAATGTCATCCACCTGCGAGCGCAGCAGATCGCACAGCTTCTCAATAGTTTTGACCGTAAATCGGATCGTCATCAGCTCCGCCGTGATGGCGAGCTGAGCACGGTTGTAGGCCGGCGACTTGTAGCCGTCTCGGGCATAGGCCGCACGCATGTTTTCGAAGTGACCAGACAAAGCGCTGAACTTGGACAGCGCCGTGTTCTTCAGCTCCTCGAGCTTCTTGGACATGGCCTTGGAGCCGCCGTCCTCGTCATCCTCATCAAACTCGTCGAAGTCTTCCTCAGCCACATAGTCATCCGCCTCGTCATCCGAAACAAAGCCATCGACTGCTTCGGAAATATTCATCTCACCAGCACGGATCCGTTCGGCGATAGCCAGGATTTCCGTGATGGTGGCAGGCGACGTGGAGATGGCCATCATCATCGCCTGCAGACCGCCTTCGATCCGCTTGGCGATTTCGATTTCGCCTTCGCGCGTCAGCAATTCGACCGAACCCATCTCGCGCATGTACATGCGTACCGGATCCGTCGTACGGCCAAACTCGGAATCAACGGTCGACAGGGCCGCCTCAGCCTCTTCCTCAGCCTCTTCCTCAGTTGCGGTCGAGGTGCTGCCTCCGGCGATCAGCAGCGTGGCCGCATCCGGAGCCTGCTCGTACACCGCAATGCCCATGTCGTTGAGCATCGACACGATCGCTTCAAAGATCTCGTGCTCGACCAGCTTCTCGGGCAGGTGATCGTTGATCTCCTGATGCGTGAGATAGCCACGCGTCTTGCCCATCTTGATGAGCGTCTTGAGCTCCTGCCGCCGCTTGGAAACCTCTTCCTCGGTCAGCGTGGTCTCGTCCAGGCCAAACTCGCGCATCAGTGCGCGTTCCTTGGCGCGACTGACCTTCATGCGCAGCGGCTTGGCCTTGGGCTTGTCATCAACACCGCTGACCTCATCCACCGCGCCAGTTTCTTCGGACTCGGCCGCCTCGACCTCCGGATCAACCTCGGCTTCCGCTTCGAGGTCAACATCCGCCTCCAGGTCGGAGAAGTCCTCCGCGCTTTCGATGCTGGGCTTTTTCTTGGTTGCAGCGGCTTCGGTCTCAGCCTTGGGCTTGCGGCCCCGTTTGGCGGGCGTTGCCACCGCACCTGCCACTTCGCCACCGGACTCTTCGGGCTTGGCCTTGGTCGCGCGCGGCTTGCGGCCCTTCTTGGGAGACTCGACCTCAACGGAGTCGGACGGCACAGTCACTTCGGAGGTCAGATCTTCTTGAGCAGCAGACTTGGCAGCGCTTTTCTTGGCGGTCATTCGGTATCTCGCAGCAGGATGCAAAAACGCTTGCAGGCGCAGCAAGCGGGCACGAAGTCACTCCGCAGTCAGCGAGTGCAAGCAGCGCGGGCCCGACAACGGGCCCAATCAACTACCGACTAAACGCCAACCACCCTGAGGATTCGCAAGAGGGGGAGGATTGTACCCGCAGGCCCCGCGCTTCTCTGAGCAGCACGGGGCTCGGGCCGGCCAAACAAGTGGTTTACTGCGGCCTGATCTTGGGCTCTGAAGTTTCCTGAATGATGAACCAGGTACCGGTGCTGTCACGCTTACGCCACCGCAGGATCTTGCGAGTGGTGTCCTTGAAATTCGACGAGGAATAGGACTGATCGAAGGTCGTTTCAACCACAAGATGTGGAGTCACACTCACGGTTCGCATCACTTCACGGCTGACCTTGACCGAAATCGGGCCATCCTTGCGCAACAGGCGGGAACGGTTTTCGAGCCAGGTTTCCCGGCTAACCTTCGCAGGCTTGAAGCCTTCATCGTAGAAGCCAATGTAGGCCTGTACATTTTTGGACTCCCATGCCGAAGCCCAATCCTTCAGGCGCTTCATCACTGGCTGGAAGGTCGGACTCGCCGGATCAATAAGCTGACCCGCACCATCAGCCAAGGAGGGCACGGGCGACTTGGCCGAGGCGCTATCCAAGGTCGGCGCAGAAACAGCTACGCGTTCTGCTCGAGCTGGGGGATTCAAAGGCTCCACGCACGAGGCAGGCTGAGGCCCTGCGATTTCAAGCTGCTGCTGCTCCACGCCGAGGTAGGCAGCCTGACCGTTCTGACCAATGCCCAACGAACTGAGCAGTCGACTGCCCGTAGCAAGAACACGGGCGCGAGCAATCGTCTGATCGTATTCGGCATTGATCCGGGAGCGCGTGGCCGTGTAGTACTCGTTGCGCGCATTCAATAGATCGATCGCTTGGCGCTTGCTTCCAGCAGACGCACTACCCGAAGTGTTCTGCAGCCTGAAGCTTGCCAGTGCATCGTTGGCGGCCTTGGAGTTGTTGGCATAAGACTGCATCAACAAGTCCAACTGCGAGACATCGTTAGCGGCCACTGTGGCATTCAGACGGACATCCCGGCAGGCTCGATCCAATTGATCGAAGGCCTGACGCAGAAGGTTGGTCTGCTGATTCACCCGCGCCTGATCGGAGCCACCAGCAAAGAGATTCCACGACATATTGACGCCGGCCTTGGTTTCGGCGCGCTTATCGACGATCCCATCCATGTTGTTGCCGACACCCGTTCGAACGCTGGCATCCACCCGGGGCTGGAACTTGCCATCCGCTTCCTTGAGTTGCGCTTGAACAGCCAAGTAGTTCTGGATAGCGGCTTGAACCAGAGAACTCTGCTTAACGGACTGCTGAGTCACATCCTGAGGCGGATCCTGAAGCTTGAACTCCAGCGGAGAGGCGCTCGGCAGCGCCCCTGTGATCCGACGGAATCGCTCCATCGCATCGTGCTGATTAGAGCGCTCCACCGTCAGATTCGACTCAGCCAGATCACGACGCGCCTTGGCCTGGTTGATATCGCCTGATGTCATCGCCCGACCATCGCCCTTCGACAGGTCATCGAGCTGGCTCTGGTGAGCCTTACTGTTCTCGACGGCCTGCTCCACAAGTCGATTCGCACGCTGAACATCAACGAAGGCGCGCACTGTCTCCAACGCAGCCTGTTCGGCCTGTTCACGGAACTCGAAGTAGCGTGTGAGACTGGCGTGGCTAAAACGGTCAACTTGATAGCGTGAGGCCAGACCATCCCAGAGCAACTGGGTCGCAGACAGAGACAACCCCGTCACGGTCATCGACTGATTTTCCGGCACCCGACTGCTGACCCGATCGGTCTTGCGTGCTACCTCAGCGTTGAGATCGACCCTCGGCAGCAACAGCCCACGCGCCACCTCGATTTCTTCCACGGAGGCTGCAAAGGCGTGGTACTTGGACAGAACGTCCGGATTGGTATTGATGGCAGCGCAGATCGCATCGATCAGCGGCTTCGGCACCGTTGCATTGGTAGCTTCGCAGTTGTAGGGCTTGGCACCTTGCTCCTCCGCCGTGATGGCCACGCTCTGAGTAGACGGGGCGACCGACTGTGCGCTGGCGATCTGGCAGGCCAAGGCAGTGGCACTCAGCAAAAGCGTCGAGATCTTCTTCATCAAGTTGCATCCTCTTGGTGACCCTGCCTCTGTCCCAAAACGGCCCAGCGATGACTTCAGGCTTGACCGCAGGCGGGAACTTGGACGTCCCATCAGGTGGCAGGTTTCCCTGCACGCAGTATTCCACAACTTTTCCGTCGTAACGACGCCTTCCGAAACGAAGAATCGCAAGCTCTCACACAGGAGTCCTGCAGATCGGGGATGGGCATCCGGCGATGCTCCTCAACCTCAAAACGGCCCGCCGATGATTTGAATCGAGTTGAAACGCTGCTGAATTCGTTGATACTGCCGAGGTATCGAAAATGGAGCCGCAGATGGATCGAAGCGCCCGGTGGGGCGGACACTTGGCCGGATCAAATCGCCTGGTCTGCCGTCGGTTTAGCCGATGGCTAGTGCTGTCGGCGTTTGGCACCCTTGCACTGGCGCTGGGCGTTGGCGCATGGAATCAAACGCAGATGCTGAACGAGGCGACCCGATACGGACCACGAACCGTTCAACTGACCACCGAATTGCAGCGCCTAATGCAGTCTGAAGGCACCTCGAGCATGGACAACAAAGTGCTCAGAGTGAATGCCTTCTTCAATCAACGCCTCGTGCAGTCCACAGATGCCCAGACCTGGGGGGTCAGCGACTATTGGGCCAGTCCGATGGAGTTCTTCTATCAGAGTCAAGGGGACTGTGAAGATTTCGCCATTGCGAAATATTACGCACTTGTGACCATGGGTGTTCCGGTTGAAAAGCTCCGATTGGTATATGTCAATCACCAACCAGACCCTTCCAGAGTAGGCGAAGCCCACATGGTGCTGGCTTATTATCAGATCCTGGACGAGGAGCCCTATATCCTCGACAACCTGATTGAAGAGGTCCGTCTCGCCTCCTACCGAACTGATTTGCAGCCCGTCTACAGTTTTAACAGCAGTGGCTTGTGGATGGGCGCTCTGGGTCCCGAAGCAGGGAATCCGCTAGCCAGACTCTCACCATGGCGCAGGGTGGTGGCTCGCGCAAGATCCCAGGGCTTTGTCGAAGATTAGACCCAAAGACCAGCAAGATCGAGACAATTAAAAGATTTTCGCTCATGAATTCAACCAATACCCCAGGTATTCCGGTGCGGCACCACCAGTACTTGATGGACAACGGAAGGCTCCTGACATGTCGTTGATAAGACAGATCAGACTCCTGGTCGTTGGCCTGGTTTTAATGGCCTGCCTTGGCGGACTCGGGCTGTCAATCTGGTCGGCACGGGCCTACCTGCAGACACAACTAGCCATCAAGAATCAGGACGCCGCCACAGCCTTGTCCCTCCTGCTGTCCCAGCAGGAGGGAAGTCGACCTTTTCAGGAACGACAGATTTCCGCGCACTTCGACACAGGCTTCTATCGATCCATCACTCTCAAGTCGATCGATGGAAGCGTTCTGATCGAGCGAAGCGCCAATGACCCGGATCCTGGCGCACCAGTTTGGTTTGTTTCCGCCATCCGCATCGACTCTCCCACTGGACGCTCCCAAATCAGCGTGGGCTGGCGCCCCGTCGGCAGCATCGAAGTCGAAAGTCATCCCAGTTTTGCTTATGCGGACCTTTGGTCAGGCGCACTGAAAATATCAGGATGGATGCTGGTGTTAGGGCTGATCGGTCTCTGGATCGGTCATCGCGCCGTGGAATTGATTCGGCAGCCCCTGGACCAACTGGCGGCACAGGCCGACCGACTCGTGAAGGCACGCTTCAGTACGGCTCTTAACCCTGTGCCTCTGCCCTCCGCCATCGAGTTGCGTCGCGCTGTGCAGGCCATCAACTACATGGTGGCCCAGGTCAAACGCATGTTTGCCGAGCAAGCCGACCAGATGGAAGACCTTCGGCGAGCCACGTTCAGCGATCCGCTCACCGGTGTGTCGCACAGACAACACTTTCTGGGCGAGGCCGAGGCCACGCTGAACCAGGCCGAGGGCAGCGCCGTCACCGGCATGCTTTTGATGCGGGTAAACCGACTTGCAGACCTGAATATGCTGGCGGGTCGCGCACGAACCGATGCCCTACTGCGCGAAATCGGCGCCATGCTAAGCCAGCCGCTGGAAAGTTTTGAGGACAGCACGCTGCATGTCGGGCGCCTGAATAACACCGATTTCGCTCTGTTGGTCAGCTCCCCCGAACTGGCCGAACTGGCAGCAGCGTGGCTGGCCAAGGCGCGACTGCTGCTGGTTACTGCTCCTGCCGTGACGGTCACTGTCTCAGGGGCCGCATGGCGTGCCGGCATGTCACTGGGCGCGCTGGTCGAAGCTGCTGATTTGGCCTTGGCGCGCGCCGAGGCTCTCGGCAGCAAATCCGCCGAGATCGATTTCGGCACCACCCAGACAGGCCCGGATCTCGGCGGCGAAGCCGCCTGGCGTCGACAACTGGTCTCGGCCACGGTGCATTCCGAGTTGACGCGCATCGACGGTCAACCTGTGACAGATCGCTTGGGCAAACTGTTGCACCAAGAGTGTCGCCTGTCGATCCGCCTCAGCGACAACGGCCCCTTCGAGCCCCCGGCTATTTGGCTGCCGATGGCTCTGCGCACACAGCTGCTGACCCGTCTGGATGAACTGGCCGTCGGCAAGACTCTGCGCGAGATCGGACGAGATGGGCAACCTCGCGCAGTCAGCATCTCCCTGGTTTCCCTGCGCAGCCCGGAATTCGTGATGCGTCTACTGCAGGAAATTCGCCTCGCGCCGCCCAAAGCCCTGTCGATGCTCTGGATCGAGATCGACGAGAACGCTTTGGTCTCGCATTCGACCATCATTGCCGAGCTGTATCGGCAGCTACGTTCTCACAAGGTCTGCGTGGGTCTGGAGCATGCCGGCGAACGACTGCAATCGATCGGCGTGATGAAGGACTGCGGCCTGGACTATGTGAAGCTGTCAGCTGACTTCACGGACGGCGTTGCACGCGATACCGCCAAAGCCGCCTTGGTGCGTAGCGCCATCGGGTTGTTGCACGCCCAGGAGCTGCAGGTCATTGCTGAGCGCGTCACCCAGGCCGCCGACATCCCGGTGCTGTGGGAAGCCGGCATCGACGGCATTGGCGGTCCCGCGACGACTCAAAACGGGCTGCGAAGCTGAGCGCGGGCTGCTGTGCACGACGTGCACAATAGATCCGCAAAAAAGGCACCTCGCGAGGTGCCTTTTTTATTCAGGGCGCCATAGGCGGCGCCCATCCCCGAGCGGGGATGAAGTCAACTCAGACGCGCTTGCGATATTCGTTGGTGCGGGTGTCGATTTCAATCATGTCGTCTTGTGCCACGAAGATCGGCACCATGATCTCGTAGCCGGTGGAAATCTTGGCCGGCTTGAGCACCTTGCCCGAAGTGTCGCCCTTGACGGCGGGCTCGGTCCAGGTGATTTGGCGCACAACGGAAGTCGGCAGTTCAACCGAGATGGCCTTGCCGTCGTAGAACACCACTTCGAGCGACATGCCGTCTTCGAGGTAGTTCAGGGCGTCGCCCATGTTCTCGGCTTCAACTTCGTACTGGTTGTACTCAGTATCCATGCAGACGTACATCGGATCGGCGAAGTAGGAGTAGGTGCACTCCTTCTTGTCGAGGATGATCTGGTCCATCTTGTCATCAGCCTTGAAGACGACTTCGGTGCCCGAATTGTTGAGCAGGCTCTTGAGCTTCATGCGCACGGTGGCGGCATTGCGGCCCCCGCGGCTGTATTCGGTCTTGAGCACGACCATCGGGTCCTTGCCGTGCATGATGACGTTGCCGGCGCGAATTTCCTGTGCAATCTTCATATCGAAAGCCTTTGTGCCTGTATGAGGAGGCGCGCCCATCCAGGCGCAAAGCCCGAGATTCTAACCGCTGCCGCCAACGCCCCTGCCGGTAGAATCCGGCCCCATTCGCGAATCCCTGCGGCCCTCCTTGTCCCAGATGACCAAGCACTTCATGTCCTTCGAGGGCGGCAATGCCCTGTCCGATTTCCGCGCCCAGGCCCTGCTGGCCTCGCTGCAAACCATCAACCCCCGCATCCAGTCCGTGTCGGCTCGCCACATTCACTGGGTCTGGAGCGATAGCGCGCTGGATGCCACGACTCAGGAGCGCCTGGCTGCGCTGCTGAACTACGGTGACCCTTATGTCGGCAGCACCGAGGGTGAAGCGATTCTGGTCATGCCGCGTCTGGGCACTGTCTCGCCCTGGGCCTCCAAGGCCACCGACATCGCCCATAACTGCGGTCTGGCCATTCACCGCGTCGAGCGCGTCACCGAATATCACCTGACGCTGAGCGGCAACCCCGGCGTCTCCGGCCTGATCGAGACCCTGACCGACTCCCTGACGGGTCGCGCTCCGAAGGGTCTGAACGAAGCGGAACGCCAGGCCTGCGCCGCGCTGCTGCACGACCGTATGACCGAGTCGGTCGCCTTTGAACGCGACGCGGCCCGCCATCTGTTCGACGAGCAACCGGCCGAGCCGATGGCCCATGTCGACGTGCTCGGCCAGGGCAAGGCGGCATTGGAAGTCGCCAACAAGGACTTCGGCCTGGCGCTGTCGGACGACGAGATCGTCTATCTGGTCGATGCCTTTACCAAGCTGGGCCGCAACCCCAGCGACGTCGAGCTGATGATGTTCGCGCAGGCCAATTCCGAGCACTGCCGCCACAAGATCTTCAACGCCGAGTTCACGATCGATGGCGAGCGTCAGCCGCTGTCGATGTTCGGCATGATCCGCAACACCGAAAAGCTCAGCCCTCAGCACACCGTGGTCGCCTACAGCGACAACGCCTCGGTGATGGAAGGCGGCTTGGTCGAGCGCTGGACACCCGCAGGGTTTACCGACGCGCCGAAGTACGCCGCCCGGGTCGAGACCGGCCACGTGCTGATGAAGGTCGAAACCCACAACCATCCGACCGCGATTTCGCCGTTCCCGGGTGCTTCGACCGGCGCCGGCGGCGAGATCCGCGACGAGGGCGCGACCGGCCGTGGCTCCAAGCCCAAGGCCGGCCTGACCGGTTTCTCGGTGTCGAACCTGAATCTGCCCGGCCTGAATGAGCCGTGGGAAGCCAACCCGGTCGGCAAGCCCGAGCACATCGCCAGCCCGTTGCAGATCATGATCGACGGCCCGCTCGGCGGCGCGGCCTTCAACAACGAATTCGGCCGCCCGAATCTGGCCGGTTATTTCCGCGTCTTCGAGCAGGAGGTGGCTGGTGTAACGCGCGGCTATCACAAGCCGATCATGATCGCCGGCGGTCTGGGCACCATCAGCGGCACGCAGACGCACAAGTTGCCCTTCGGCGCCGGCACGCTCTTGATCCAGCTCGGCGGCCCGGGCATGCGCATCGGCATGGGCGGCGGAGCGGCCAGCTCGATGGCGGCCGGAACCAATGCCGCATCGCTCGACTTCGACAGCGTGCAGCGCGGCAACCCCGAGATCCAGCGCCGCGCCCAGGAAGTCATCAACCACTGCTGGGGCCTCGGTGAGAAGAATCCGATCCTGGCGATTCACGACGTCGGTGCCGGCGGTATTTCCAACGCCTTCCCCGTGTTGGTCGACGGCGCCGAGAAGGGCGCGACCTTCGATATCCGCAAGGTGCCGCT
>DALYHR010000067.1:0-9411 GCA_031970775.1 Burkholderiaceae bacterium
GTGACGGCAGGACGGACCATCGCCCGGTCAGCCCAGCCGGTCGAGCTGCCTTGTGGCCGTGTCGAGATGCTGCTGCAGGGCCGTCAGGCAAGAACCAAACGAGGCTGAAAGACGAGTATCGGCCTTCAGGCGGTTCAGCCAGATCCGGGCCACCGGCAGGGCAAGTCGCCAGGCCTGGGTGCTGACGTCAGCCCGCAGTTGCGGAGGGGGCAGGGTCTCGGGCAGGGCGCCGCTGGTGCGTGGGGCCAGGCCCATCGGCAGCATGTCGTAGGCCGGGGCCAGCTCGTAGGGGCGGCCAGTCTCCGAGATAAACGACAGATTGCCATGGTGCATGTCGGTATTGCCGATCAGCGTGCCATAGGCATAGAGCAACTCGGCCGCCTGAGCCGCACCTCGGGTGATATGGCCCTGCTCGGCCAGACGCCGGGTCAGCATGGGCCAGGGCGCGGTGGCATCGCCGACAAATTCCGCCTCCAGCGAGGCCAGCGAATGCAGGGCTCTGCGGCCCAGCGGGCCTACCCGGTCAAAACGTTCCACTTCCAAAAAGCGCTGTTGTCCATCCACCGGCCTGCTTTCGATCAGGGCCGATCGGGCTGCCGGTATCAGCCCGCTCTGGCACAGGGTGTCCAGGGCCAGATGCTCGGCCAACAGCAGATCGCGCCAACGGCGGGTGACCGGGTTGTCCTCCGGCACAGTGAACTTCACCAGCACATGTCGTGGCGAGCCGTCCTCAGCCTCGGCATAGGTCGTGAACTTGGGCTGCTCGCCTCCGGCTGAAGAGCCGGGTACCTCACCGCGTGCGGCCTCGGCGGCAAGCCGGGTATAGCGGTGCGCCCGCTCATCCGCTGCGATGGCGACCGGCGCCGTCGCCTGCACAAAGGCATCGCGGGCGGCATGGCCCAGCAGCAGGTTGCCGACCGCATCGCGCCCGTGGGCCAACAGGGCGCGCAGGGCGTGGGCATCGGTCCATTCCGACAGCGAGCCTGGCAGCGACAGGGCCGGGGCATAACGGGCGGCGAAGGCTCGCCCCAGAAAGCCCTGGGGCCTCATGTCCATCAGCCACCAGGGCAGTCCCTCGAAGTAGCTCGACCGGCCAGCCGACCCGTTGGCCGTGTCCACTTCCCGGAACACATGGCCCTCCGGCCGTACCGGACACAACTGGCCCAGCAGCACAACACGCCCCTGTGCATCGACACGATAGACCGGCACCTCACCATAGCCCCGCCGTTCATCACGCAGGGCATAGCGCAGCGCCCGCGCTGCCCCGATCCGCACCACCTCGTCCCCCAGCGTCCGAATCGCTCGCGACACGGTCGGCTGGCTCAGGCCCAGTTGCTCGCTCAGTGCGTTGGCCGTGCCGGGGCCGGCCGACAGCAGCCGGCGGATCGCTTCGGCATGAGGGCTGCCGTGAAGGGGAGCCATGGGGGATTTGAATCGATGAGTGAATAGATATCTGAATCTATCACGCGGCCTCGGAAGGCCACGGCCTCCAAAGCGCCTGAACCCGGAATGCAAGCCGGCTGCATCCCGGCCGGGGCGCAGGGTGATGCAATCGCCCCCATGACTACCGCTCACGACACCCCCGCCGCCTTGCCCGCGCTGTTCCTGTCTCACGGCTCGCCGATGATCGCTCTGGAGGACAGCCCGGCCGCGCGCTTTCTCGATCGGCTCGGGCCGGTCATCGATGCCACCTTCGGTCGCCCCAAGGCGGTGGTGATCACCTCGCCCCATACCCCCGCCCGACAGCCCTTGGCGCTGGCGGGGCGGCAGCACGGGGCGGTGCATGACTTTGGTGGGTTCCCGCGTGAGCTGTACGCGCTGCGCTACGACACCCCGGGCGATCTGCCGCTGTCGGCGCGGGTGGCGGCGCTGATCGGTCAGGCCGGGCTGGATGGCGGGCTGGCTGAGGCCACTGGCATGGACCACGGCATCTGGACCCTGCTGCGGCGCATGTGGCCGCAGGGCGGTATTCCGGTGGTGCCGCTGGCGCTGGTGCCCAACCGTGCCCCAGCCTGGCAGTGGCAGCTCGGCACGGCGTTGTCTGCGCTGGCCCGCGAAGGCGTGCTGGTGATTGGCAGCGGGGCCTTTACCCACAACCTCGGCCGCTACCCCTTCGGCCGCGATGCGTCACAAGAGCCGGTGCAGCCCGACGTGCGCGACTGGCAGCAGTGGATCACCGACCGGGTCACGGCACAGGACTGGTCCGCGCTGTTCGACTACCGTCGCCAGGCCCCCCGCGCTGCCTTCCAGCATCCCACCGACGAACACTGGCTGCCCTTCTATGTCGCGGCAGGCGCAGGAGCAGGCCCCGAGGCAACAGTGGTGCCGGCACACCGGTTGCACGACAGCGTCGACGCCGGCGTGCTCGCCATGGACGGCTGGGCCTTCGGCGCCGGTGCTGACCGACTGGCCGAGGCGCTGGCGGCCTGAGCCAGAGCGGGTCATGATCCAAGTTTGTACAATTTATGGTACAGACAAGGGGTCCGATATGGATGCAATTTCGTATTCAGCCGCTCGTGCAAGCCTGGCCGCAACCATGGATCGGGTTTGCAATGACCATGAACCGCTGATCATCACGCGCAACGGACAGCAGTCCGTGGTGATGTTGTCGCTGGAGGATTTCACAGCCCTGGAAGAGACGGCCTACCTGTTGCGCAGTCCTGTCAACGCGAAACGGCTGCTTGCCGCCATGGAGCAGTTGAATGCGGGCCAAGGCACCCAGCGAGAGCTGGCCGAATGAAGCTGATCTTTGCCGATGCAGCCTGGGCCGATTACCTGTACTGGCAGCAGCAGGACAGACGCATGGTCGAGCGCATCAATAAGCTGATCAGGGAAGTGCAGCGCGAACCGTTCGCAGGCGTGGGCAAACCCGAACCCCTCAAGCATGCGTTGGCGGGCTTCTGGTCGCGCCGCATCACCGACGAGCATCGGATGGTGTACCGGGTCGAGGGCGATGCGCTGTTGATTGCTCAACTGCGCTACCACTACTGACTTGGCGCGGAGGCCATCAGGCCGGGTTGGGCAAATCGATGAAGCTGACGTCAAGGCCGAACTGCTGAGCCAGATGGTTGCCCAGCAGCCGGGGGCCCTCGCGTTCTGTCGCGTGGTGGCCGCAGGCCAGGAAGGCCACGCCGGTTTCGATCGCCAGATGGGCCTGAGGCTCGGAGAGCTCTCCGGTCAGGTAGGCATCGGCCCCGGCCGAGATGGCTGCTTCGAAGCTGCCCTGGGCGCCGCCGGTACACCAGCCCACCCGGCGAATCGGTCGGCCATCGCCGCGCAGCAGTATCGGGGTGCGGCCGAGTTGCTGTTCGACCCGGGCGGCCAGGGCCTCGATGCCGATCTCGCCGTCCACCGGCCGGCCCAGCCAGCCCAGATCGCGGTCGCCAAAGCGCCCGCCATCGGGTACCAGCCCGAGCAGGTGACCGAGCCCGGCGTTGTTGCCGAACTCGGGGTGGGCGTCGAGCGGCAGGTGATAGGCGTAGAGATTGATGTCATGACGCAGCAATGCCGCTAGCCGCTGCTTCATCCAGCCCACCACCCGGCCATCCTGTCCGCGCCAGAACAGGCCGTGATGCACCAGCAGGGCATCGGCCCCGCTCTGAATCGCTGCCTCGATCAGGGCGCGGCTGGCGGTCACGCCGGTGACGATCCGGCGGATCTCGGGGCGTCCCTCGACCTGCAGGCCGTTCGGCCCATAATCCGACCACCGTCCCACCTCGAGCAGGTTTCCGAGGTAAGTCTCCAATCCTTGCCGAGTGACCATGTCGCATCCTCCTTCATTTGTGCCGGATCCGGCGAACCCGCAGCCCCCCGGTCTTCGACCGCAACCCCTGCCGTTGGTGCAGCGCCTGTGGCTGATTTTCGCCCAAGGGGTCACGATTGCGGTGGCCGGTGTGTTCGTGGTGGCGACCTTTCATCCGGAATGGTTGCCGTCCCGGACCGCGGCACCAGCCAATGGCAGCGCCGCCCATGGCGCGGCCGCAGCAGGACTGATGCCGGGCAGTCTGGCGCCGGCAGCGCGCCGTGCGGCTCCGTCCGTGGTCAGCCTGGTGGTGGCCGGCGGCACGGTGCCGCTGCGTCAGGAGCCGGGCTGGGACCCGGGCGGCCCGCCGGCCGACGGTGAGGAAGATGTCGAGGGCATGGGCTCGGCGGTGATCGTCTCGGCCGACGGCTATCTGCTGACCAATAACCACGTGGTCGAGGGCGCCGAGGAGATCGAGGTAGTGCTGGCCGACCGCCGCCACGTCAAGGCCCGCATCATCGGTGCCGACCCCGACAGCGATCTGGCGGTGCTGAAGATCGCCGTCAGCGGCCTGCCCGCGATCAGCTTTGGCCAGGTCGAGAACGTTCAGGTCGGCGATGCGGTGCTGGCGATCGGTAACCCCTTCAATGTCGGCCAGACCGTGACCTCGGGCATCGTCAGCGCGATGGGGCGCAGCGGCCTGGGGCTCAACACCTTCGAGAACTTCATCCAGACCGATGCAGCGATCAATCCGGGCAATTCGGGCGGTGCGCTGGTCGATGCCGAAGGCCGGCTGCTCGGCATCAATACCGCGATCTACTCACGCTCGGGCGGCAGCATGGGTATCGGCTTTGCGATTCCGGTCTCGACCGCCCGGCAGGTGATGGAAGGGCTGATCCGCGATGGCGTGGTCACGCGCGGCTGGATCGGCGTGCAACCGGCCGATGTGTCTACCGAAACCGCCCGTCTGCTCAATCTGGCCACGGATGAGGGCGTGCTGATCACGGGCGTGCTGCAGGGGGGGCCGGCCGGCAGGTCCGGGGTACAGCCAGGTGATGTGGTGGTGAAGGTGGCAGGACGGCCGGTGATCAACACGGCGCAGCTGCTCGATGCCGTCGCGGCGCTCAAGCCCGGCAGCAATGCCGTCATTTCGGTGCTGCGCAGTGGGGGTCAGGCGGTCGAGCTGACCGTCAAGGTGGCCCAGCGTCCGCGCGCCGAAACGGCAACGCCGCAGCCTGCGAAGAAGAAGTGATCGACCCGCTCAGGAGTCAGGACGAGGCTGAGTCGGGCTCGGCCGGCGCCTGGGTGTGGCGGATGAACAGCTGCGCGGCCCAGATACCCAGCTCGTAGAGCAGGCCCATCGGCAGCAGCAGCGCCACCATCGAGACCGCATCCGGCGGCGTGACCATGCCGGCCACGGCGGCAGCGGCTACCCAGAAATAGCGGCGAAAGCTGCGCAACTGCTCGATGCTGACGATATTCAGTCGGGCCAGGATGATCACCGCCACCGGCACTTCGAAGGCGACGCCGAAGGCCAGGAACATTGTGATGACAAAGTCGAGGTACGCCTCGATATCCGGGCTGACCGCGACCGACTGCGGCGCCATCGACTGAATCGCCGGGAAGGCCTGCCCGAAGACGAAGAAGTAGCAAAACGCCACCCCGGTATAGAACAGCAGCGTGCTGGTCACCACCAGCGGCATCACCAGTCGCTTTTCGTGGCGGTACAGGCCCGGGGCGACGAAGGCCCACACCTGATACAGCACCCAGGGCAGGGCGGCAAACAAGGCGGCCAGCGCCGTGACCTTGATCGGAATCAGGAAGGGCGAGACCACCCCGACGGCAATCATCTTCGAGCCCTGCGGCAGCGCCTTGACCAGCGGCATGGCCAACAGGTCGTACAGCCCCGAAGGACCGGGCACGAAGCACAGCAGGGCAAAGATGGCGCCGACGCCGTACAGCGCCCACAGCAGGCGGTCGCGCAGCTCGATCAGATGGGCGACAAAGGGTTGCTCGGTTCCGGCGAGCTCGTCCGGCCGGGACTGGGGATCAGGGGCGTTCACAGGCGTCGGGCGGGGTCAGAAGGAGCGGGTGCGTGAGCTGGGACGGAAGCGGGCGACGCGGGCGGCACCCGACTGAACGTGAGTGCGCACCCCGGCTTGTTTCTTGTACCAAAGCGGGGTGGCACCGCGCTTGAGCCGCCAGTTTTTGCGCGGGGCGATGTGCACCGGCGTGATCACCGGGTCAAGCCCCCACTGCGCCTCGTCATCGTCGAGCGGGCTGCCCAGGCTCGACAGCGCCTGATTGACGTCCTGCGTCACGCCGCTGGCGGCCTGCTGCACGTCCTGCGCGGCGGTCTCGAAGGCCTTGCGTGCCTTGTTCAGCTCGTCGAGTTCCATCGATCGATTGACCTCGGCCTTGACTTCCGAGACGTAGCGCTGGGCGCGGCCCAGCATCGTCCCGACCATGCGGGCGACCTTGGGCAGGCGTTCAGGACCGATCACCACCAGGGCGATGCCGCCGATGACGAACAGCTTGGTAAAACCGATATCGAGCACGATTCAGCCGTCGATGAGGAAAGGGGGCCTTGCGTGCCTTAGTGCTTTTGGCGGGCTTCGACGTCGATAGTGTTCGGGTCGGCGCGCTTGTCGGTGCTGACCTGTGCGGTGGCCTGCGGGGCCGCAGTCTGTTGCGCGGCCGTGGCAGCCGTCTCGGCGGGCTTTTCGCCGTCCTTCATGCCGTCCTTGAAGCCCTTGACCGCGCCGCCGAGGTCGGAGCCGATGTTCTTGAGCTTCTTGGTGCCGAAGATCAGCACGATGATGACGAGGAAGATGATCAGGTGGGTGGTAGACAGGCCCATGGCGGTGTTCTCCGGGGTGAGTGCGTGTTGATCGTCAAGGGCAGGCTCAGGCCTGCTTCCAGGGGCGCGGCCCGCCCAGAATGTGCAGGTGCAGGTGCATGACTTCCTGCCCGCCATCGCGGCCGGTGTTGATCACGGTCTTGAAGCCGTTCGGGGCGCCGTTGTCGCGGGCCAGTTGCGGGGCCAGCGCCAGCATGCGGCCGAGCAGGCCGGCATCATCGTCCGTGGTTTCGGCCAGGCTGACGATGTGACGCTTCGGAATCACCAGCAGGTGGACCGGGGCAGCCGGATGGATGTCGTGGAAGGCGACGAATTCGTCGTTCTCGAAGACCTTGCGGGCCGGGATCTGGCCAGCGGCGATCTTGCAGAAGATGCAGTTCGGATCAAGGCTCATGGCGGCTTCAGGGCTGGGTGGCGGATGCGGTGGGTAGGGTGCGGGCGGCGAATTCTTCCAGACCGGAAAGACCTTCGCGGCGGCGCAGTTCGGCCAGCACGTCTTCATGCGACAGGCCAAAGTGCGACAGCGCCACCATCGAGTGAAACCACAGGTCGGCCATCTCGTAGACGATCTGGCTGCTCTCGCCACCCTTGGCGGCGATCACGACCTCGGTAGCCTCCTCGCCGACCTTCTTCAGGATCGAATCGGTACCCTTATGGAACAGCTTGGCGACGTAGCTCTTGCCGGGGTCGGCGCCCTTGCGCGATTCAATGACGGCTGCCAGGGCGGCCAGGGTGTCGGACGAAGAGGTCATGCGGCAGGAGAAGAGGAGGATGAGGAAGGAGCGTAGATGCTGTGCGGGTCCTTGAGCACCGGGTCGACCTCGGTCCAAACCCCGTCCCGCAGCTGGCGGTAGAAGCAGGAATGACGTCCGGTGTGGCAGGCGATGCCCGGTTCGTGGCCGCGTTGCTCGATCTTGAGCAGAACAACATCGGCGTCGCAGTCGAGACGAATCTCATGCACGACCTGGACATGACCCGACTCCTCGCCCTTGTGCCAGAGGCGATTGCGTGAGCGGCTCCAGTAGACCGCCTCGCCGCGCTCGACGGTCAGGCGCAGCGACTCGCGGTTCATCCACGCGAACATCAGCACATCGCCGCTGCTGGCTTCCTGAGCGATGGCCGGCACCAGTCCATCGCTCGTCCAGACGATCTGGTCGAGCCAGTCGGGGGCTGGCGTTGTGGATGGATTCAACTTGACGTTCATACTGCCGAGTGTATCAACCCAGCTCCTTCCGACCGTGAACTCCGTCCTTGCCGAACCTGCAGTTTCCGGGCTGCCCCCGGAGGTCCTGGCAGTGCGTCAGGCCAGCCAGATCGCGATCGAAGCCCTGCTCGATACGCTGTGGCTGGAAGACGGGCTGCGCGCCTTGACACTGTCCGCCTATCGCGGCGATCTGGAGTTGCTGGCCGACTGGCTGGCGCAGGATCGTGGGCTGTCCCTGAACGAGGCTGGCGAGGCCGAATTGCAGGCCTACCTGGCGCTGCGCCACGAGGGCAGTCGCACCAGCACGGTCAACCGGCGGCTGACGGTGTTTCGTCGCTACTACCGCTGGGCCCTGCGCGAGCAGCACATCGATGCCGACCCGACCCTGCGCCTGGCCGCTGCACGCCAGCCGCTGCGCGTCCCCCACAGCCTGAGTGAGGGGCAGGTCGATGCGCTGCTGAACGCACCGGACGTAAGCACTGCATTGGGCCTGCGCGACCGCGCAATGCTGGAGCTGCTCTACGCCAGCGGCCTGCGCGTCAGCGAGCTGGTGTCGCTGCAGCAACGTCAGCTCGGGCTGGCCGAAGGCGTGGTGATGGTGCAGGGCAAGGGTGAACGTCAACGCCTGGTGCCTTTCGGCGAGGCCGCGAACGACTGGCTGGGCCGCTATCTCTCCAGCGCCCGGCCCGCGCTGCTGGGCCGGCGCAGCAGTGAGGATCTGTTCGTCACCCAGCGCGGGCAGGGCATGACGCGGCAGATGTTCTGGACTCTGATCAAGCGCCATGCGCTGACGGCCGGCATTCTGGCGCCGCTATCGCCGCACACCCTGCGTCACGCCTTCGCCACCCATCTGCTCAATCACGGTGCCGATCTGCGCGCCGTGCAGTTGCTGCTGGGCCACGCCGACATCTCAACTACGCAGATCTACACCCACGTCGCC
The DNA here is from genome assembly GCA_031970775.1 of Burkholderiaceae bacterium. Lineage (GTDB taxonomy): Bacteria > Pseudomonadota > Gammaproteobacteria > Burkholderiales > Burkholderiaceae_C > Sphaerotilus. The sequence goes on from DALYHR010000067.1 coordinate 8,747, forward strand.
CGCGAGCGCCTGCGCCGGCTGCATGCCGAGCATCACCCCAGGGGGTCTGGGAATCCGGCCGCTTGACTCGGCCCAGTGGATCAGATCCGGGTGAGTCGGGTCGGCGGCCGGGTCGGCGATCTCCAGCCGTTGCGTGGTTTCGTTCCAGTGCAGACCGCTGCGCAGTGTCAGCCGCTGGCCACTGACCGGGTGGGGCAGCGACAGCTCGCAGGCGTGCAGCCACAGCCGCTGCAGGCCCAACTGCGCCGCCCACCAGCGGTTGAGCGGGCCCTTGCCGTGGGTGGCATCGCCGAGGATCGGGTGGGCCAGATGCTTGAGATGGCGGCGGATCTGGTGGCGTCGCCCGGTCAGCGGACGAGCCTCGACTAGTGAGGCCCGTGAGCTGGCAAAGCGGGGGTCGGCTGAGCCGGGCCATTCCAGCCGTGTCAGGCATCGAAACTGCGTGCGGGCGGGCTGGGCCGGGGCGTCGGGTGGGGCATCGTCAGGTCGCAGCGGGTGGTCGACCTCGATGGCCTCGGGGGCCCAGCCCCGCACCAGCGCCAGATAGCGCTTGTCGACCTCGTGGGTCATGAAGGAGGTGCCCACCCGTCGGGCGGTCTCGGCATCCAGGGCCAGCAGCAGCACGCCGCAGGTGCCCTTGTCGAGCCGGTGGACCGGAAAGACAT
>DALYHR010000068.1:0-9263 GCA_031970775.1 Burkholderiaceae bacterium
GCGCTGAAGTCGGCCACGATCACCTGCTCGTCCTCGGTCATGAAGGCATCCGACGGGTAGCGCACCCCGGGGGCCGGCACGCTCCATAGCACCTTGCCTTCGCGGGTGATGCGGCTGATCCATGAGCCCGAGATCTCGCTGACCAGGATGTCGCCGTTGGGCAGCGGTGTCGCACCATTCGGCCAGGCCAGCGTTTGCGGCGGGTTGTGCTCGCACTTGCCCGGCTTGCCCCATTCGGTGGTGATCTTGTCGGTCTTGGGGTCGATGATGACGACGCGGCAGTTGCGGATGTCGGCGGTCAGGAACTGGCCGTCGGCCAGCAGGTGCGCGTCATCCGGGTAGTTGAAGTGGCTGCCGCCCTTGCCAGACTCGTCCGGCGTGCCGTGAGTCCAGATCAGCGTGCGGCTGTCGTAGTCGACCATGTGGACGTCGTAGTTGTCCTCTTCGCTGACCGCCAGCGTCTTGCCGTCGAGGCTGAAATTGACGTCCTCGTTGCCGCGGTAGACCTTGAGGTTGGGCGAGGGGAACTCCCAGAGGATGCGCTTGTCCGGGGCGATCTCGATCAGCCGGTTGTTGCGGCGGTCAGCGATCACGATCGGGTAGGGCAGCGGCTTGCCCCAGGACGGCACCGGCTTCTTGCGGTCGCCGGTGACGGGCGGCGGCTTGGGCAGATCAACCCCGCTGGAGACCACGCCCGCGCCGGTCATCTCAGCCGTGACCTTGACCGGGCCGGCCAGTGCGGCGCCAGCCAGTGCCATCAACACGGGAGCCAGCAGGGGGGAAACGAGGCCTTCAAGGGGGCCGGACCGGAACAGCTTCATGGGAGATCTTTCGCAAGGGACGTCGTTCGGGCCGATTCTGGAAGGTGCGCCAGGCGGCGGGCGCGATCCAGATCAAGGCCGACCGCCGTGCCATGTCCCTAGTCTGTGACCGATCGTGACGGATTGATCGATGCGGCGCTGGTATCGTGTTGGCCCCCGCTCCGTCCACTGCCCAGAGTCCGTCTGCCATGGCGTCTGTCACAGCTCTTTTGTCCCCCCGCTGGTTTTTGCTGCTGGCGCTGCTTACCCTGTTCGGGGCCACGCCGGTGCGGGCTCAGGACGACGACGAGAAGGCCGTCAACCTCTCGAACTGCCTGAGCCGCAAGAACCTCTCCAAGTGCAAGAAGGGCTGGCTGACGCCGCAGGATCTGCTGCGGGTCGACGAGATCGAGCGCCAGGAAAACCAGCGCATCTGCCTGACCGGCAAGACTCCCGACAAGTGCGATCGCGCCCTGCTGTCGCTGCGCGATATCCAGCAGACCATCGTGGCCGAGCGTCGCGAGAACCTGAAAAACTGCCTGCTCGGCCCCGGGGCAGACCGTCGACCCTGCCGTCGCGAGTGGTTGAACGAGGCCGAAGCCAAGCGGGTCGAGGGGTCCGGCAAGACGCCGATGGACGCCCGGCCCACGTCGGTCGAGACGCGTCCCTCCGAGCCGACGCCGTCTGCGGTGGCCCCGGCGGCACAGCCAGCCCCGGCGTTCCCGGCGCGTCCTGAGCGCCTGGGCGGCGCCCTGACGACACCGGCCAAGCCGCCGGTGCTGCCGGCCCCGACGCCAGCCCCCACGCCCCCTGCTGCCCCGGTCGTGGCGCCGCCGGTGGCTGCCCCGGCTCCGCGCCCGCTGTTCATCGAGGTGCCGCAGACCCCCGAAGTTCGCAAGGAAGCGGCGGCCAAGGCTGCTCGTGAGGACAAGGCGGCCAAGGTGGCCAAGCTGCGTGCCGCCAAGGCTGCAGCGGCGGCCAGTGCCAGCCGCGAAGCCCGTGCTGCCGCCCGGAGCAAGACGGCGGCAACCCCTGCGGCGGCCGCCCCCGGCAGCGCGGCGGCAGGCTCAGCCCGTGAGCCCGAGTCGCCTTACGCGCACTGCAATGCCGAGCAGTTCATCGAGAACGTCTCCTCCGAAGGCCGGGTGGCCGAACTGGAGGACGGCTCGCTGTGGATCATCGCCCTGCGCGATGCCGACCGCATCCTGAGCTGGGATCTGCCCGCCCACGTGGCGGCCTGCCCGACCGAGCTGGTCAACGTCGAAAACGGTCAGAGCGTGCAGGCCCGACGGCAGGAGTGAGCGGCTGCCGTTTTTGCGTGCTGCCCGATATGACTATGTTGGGTACCGCACGCATGGCAGGTGTGGGCCAAAGTAGCCGATCAGGACCAATTTGGTTTGAGCAGTTCGTACAGGTCGGTAGTACAGCCGCGCACCTGCCCCTCCGGTTAGTTTGGTGTGTAGGCTCCAGCGCTCATGGGTAAAACCGTCTGGGGTCGGGAAATCGCGCATGGGTCCGAATTTGCCGTTTTCTAAGGTTGCCGCAGATTCGGGACTGAAGGTAATGCCTTGGGGTACCAAAGGTTCACCTTCTCTCCATGATGAAATCGCTGCATTGAGTGCGTGAAGATGGCGTAGGAGTTGTCGATAGACCGGCTCCGATCCCGTCAATCGACGCATGGCATCGGCTGCGTGCGACCCCATCCGTAAATGTGGAAAAACTTCGGCAAAACGTTCGACAAGCAATTTGCCATTCCGAAGGGATGCATCAACAAGCGCTTGTATGGCGACCGTCTGCTGATCAATCTCTGAGCCATGTGCATACGCAAAGACGGGCACAGTGGATGCGAATATCTCGTCAGCAGTGGCATCCAGTATCGTTACGTCAATTGAGGCTCCCACGGGGCGAGCACTGCCAGCCAGCGCCACCACGATGCGGTTCTCAAGAGCACCCATGCCAAGGCCGTAGACCAAGTGCTTATCCACTCGCGTTTCAAGAACCCGGACACCTTCGGCGCAAGCAAGAAGGCCGATGGGGCCATCAATGAACGGTTGACGGGATAAGCGCAGAGCCAGAAGCCGCCCGGCATCTCGATTCGTGCTTCGATCAAAGCACCAGTCTCGCAGGCCACGCCCTTGAGCGATGTCTCGATCCGCAGCGTCGGAAACACTGCGAAGTACCTTGGAGACGCCCAATCGATCAAGAGCGACGAGGACGGAGGAGAGCGCAGCTATACGCGTACCAGGGGTCCAGTTCGCGCATGGAACGAGGCTGGTTTCGTCGAGAACGGGTTCCATGCCAGAGGTCGTTACAGCAATACGGATAAGGCTTGATCGAACTGATCAAAGAAGCCTTCAGGCCAAACGTCAAGTCTGCCGTCAGCGTCTATCTTCGGTGACATGCGTTGCGATGAACCGTCTGTGGCTCGGGTGAAAAAATGGATCGCAACGTCATCGGCTCTGACACCGCAACCTGATTTCACGGCCAGTCGGATGCCATTGAGGACATGGTCTGAATGGGTTTCCACCATCACCTGCACACCCGTTTTCGCCACTTGAGCCAAGAGGGTTCCGATTTCTTGTTGTGCGAGGGGATGAAGATGCACTTCGGGGTTCTCGACAATCACCAAATCTCCCGGTCGCGAAGACAGAACTTGAACAAGCACGGGGAAAAGTTGCGTCAGGCCGAAGCCAACGTTTTGGGGGCGTTGGAAGTCGGACCTTGAATCGGATCGAAGTCGTAGGCTGATAGCACTTGCGCCCTCAATGGGCAATACCTGTAGGTCGCATCCTGGGAAGAAGTGGCGCATCCAGCCACGGACTTGATGGAACAGTTGTGCTGGTTCGCCTTGAACCAAGAGGGGCTCCGCAACCGGGTCAGATTCATGCCAGTGGAGCAGCCCTGCAGCCAGTTCGCCACGCATCCCAACTTGTCGATGATGCTGGGCATCAAGCAGAGGTAGCAGTTCTCGCGGTCCGGTCCGTTCAGCTGATAGCCAACTCAGTCGGCGTATCTGCTGAACGATGCTGCAATCGAGCGCTTGTGCTTCGGGAAGCAACCACCGGACGGGGCCATCGGGTTTGATCTCGACGTCGTTGACATGGATGCCAGCGAGGTCAAGTGTCATCGCCCGCCGATCAGGTGCTTGGAATGTCCACACCACCTTGCGATCACCCGCAGAGGCACCCAGCGTGAGTTGTCGTCGTCCTGTGGCTTGATTGATGACATCAGAGGCTCCGCCCAATGTCAGGCTCGCGCCGTTGAGCAGCAGTGATCGAGACCATTCGCGTTCTTCTAGTGTTTGCGAAAGCAAGACAAGAGACTGAATCACGGACGACTTGCCGCCACTGTTGACGCCAGAGAGCACCGTCAGAGGTCCTAGGGGCAAATCCAGCGTCTCAAAGCACTTGAAACTTGAGAGGTGAAGGGTGTCAAGCATCAAAAACCTCGCGAAACATGTCGCTGGCCATTCTGAACCGAGCCCGTACTTCCTTGGGGGTGTTCGGCCCGTAGGTGATCGCCTTGGTGAAGTCGTCGTTGTCCATGTGTGCGAAGAATGCCCCGCGTAGCGCTTCGGCGTTGGCTGCAACGACCGATGCCTCTCGCTTCGACATCTCCGCCATCATGACGTCGAACAGCGACGCATTGAGAGTGCTTCTAGGTTGATGAATCTGACGGTGCTTGCGGAATGCGTGGCGATCAAAGACTGCCAAGTTATTGGTGAGGCCCAGTCGGAACTTGCGTCGGAGTGCTTCTCGATCCAGTTCTGTCATCTTGGACAGACGAACCAAGCCTTGCGCCAGCCAATCGTCCATATCCCCTTTGTAGCTGTCGAAGGGCAGCAGGCTGAATGAACAAAAGCGATTGACAAACTCGCGGTCTTGCATCTTTTTCGTATTGAGACTGCTGCCTGTCGCTTCTTTAAAGAGAGCTGTTTCGGCCTCGGCTTTCAAGAATTGGGTCGCGGGGCCGTTATAGATCGCATTGCGCATCTGTTGGCGTGTCAGTACCTCGCCACCGTTCACTCGCTCGAAGATATCTAACCGAGCACGTTCCGGCACGGACCGATCAATGATGTAGAAGTGGAGCTGACAGTCCTCCACGCGGTTTTGCAGTCGGGGCTCAAGATCCTCAAATTTCTTTTTGTGGAGTTCATGTCTTCCAGGCAAATCCAGCACCAGATCCCCTTCGAGGAATCGTTGGAGCGTGGTGAGTCGTTGACGGCCATCCACAACGACCAAAAGCCCTGCCGTGTCCTCGGCAACATAAAAGACGGGCAGTGGAATGCGCATCAGCACCGACTCGATCAGTCGGCTCTGCTTGTCTCGCTCCCAAACGAAGTCGCGTTGAAAGTCGGGATCGAGACGAAACCGGCCACCCCTCAAGCGCCGCACCACGTCGATCGTTGCACGGCGTTCTTCGCGAATGGCCAGTTCATCAAGAGGGTAGTCTTCCCACCCGCCCGGAGCGGCGTCTTCGTAACCCTCAAGGCCCTCTGGGGATGGCTCGGTAACGGTGATCGGTTCGTTCATGGTCAGGCGTCAGCCGGTGAGTCAGCGGGTAATTGTCGTTCTGGAGCGAGGCACGATAGCGCGGTGATTGTGCTGTGCGCGAACTGAGCGAATCGTCTTAATTCGGCTCACCCCGCCCGCCAGCCCTGGCCGTCGCGCTGGGCGCGGGCGACGGCTTCGAGGGTGTCGAGCACTGAGGCCAGGCGCTTTTTCCAGGGGCCACGGCCTTGGAAGCGTTCGGCGATCTGCGCTTCGGTCAGGGCGCCGGGGCTCGCGGCGAGCAGTTCGGCCACGCTGCGCAGTTGCTCCTTGCTGTCGGCCGGCCAGGGCATGCGGCTGGCGGGGGCCGCGGTTGGCGTCGGTGCTTCGGCGGTTTGTTGATCCAATTCCAGCGCGTCTTGCGTGGCGGCCGGGGTCTCGGTGGTGTCGATGCGGTTGGACGGGTTTTGGGGGTTTTGAAATTCGGGTCGCAGCCAGCGAATGGTGCCGGTGGCCTCCTCGGCCGCGCGCCGGGCGTTGAGGTCAACCAGCCGTTCCAGCAAGCGTTCAGTCCAAGCCTCGCGCTGAGCATCGTTGCGCCAAGGCACCGTGCCTAGGTCGCTCCAGCCGTAGGCTTCGAGCACGGCTGCGTCGAGGTCGTCGTGCAGGCTTTGCAGCACGCGGACCAGACCTTGGCTGTGCAGCACCGCCTCCTTGGCGTTCAAGGCATCCCCGCTGCGCAGTTTGGTCAGGACGTTGTACATCCCCGTGAGCGTGACGGCTTCATGCGCGGCTTGGCGATTCTTGCGATGCGCGTCGATCTGTTCGGCGAGATCGCGAATGCGCTCGGCCAGCGCGGGCGTCAGGCCGGTGTCTGAGGTGGGGAAGGGGAAAGTTTCGAAACAGCGGGTTTTGTTGTAGCGCGGATCGTTACCTACACCGAGTCGGCTACCCGTTGCGAGCGCCCATTCAACGTGGACTTGGCTCGACAGCACGCCCAAGGGCAAAGCGTCGCTCGTGGCGATGGCAATCAGCATGTTGTCGGGCAACACGCTGGCTTCGAGGAACTGGAAATGCCGGTGCTTGGAGGTTTCGACGGTGGCGATGTAGCGCGGCAGGCCGGCGAGGGCTGGTCGGAAATCGCGCCGGGGTTCACCGAAGATCCACCAGTTGTCGCGGTAGGTGGCGCGGTTGTTTTGATCACGTTCGGGCTTCACCCGCTCCAGCAGCCATTGGTAGATCGCCGGATAGCGGCTGCGGACAGCCTCGGCGGTGAGTCCAAACAAGTCGATGACCTTGACCCCTCGTGGCCGGTCCGTGAGGTCGCGGCCGTTGCGGTAGGCGCGGATAACCGGCGAGGGGCTGGGGGTGAGGGCAAGCAAGGCTTCGGCTTCCTCGGGTGTGACGATGAAACCCGCGCCGTGCAGCTTCACCCCCGGTGACGAGACGCCGAGGTTGGCGCGCAGGGCTTGGGCGCTGGCGACGTTGGCCCCAAGCCGCAAATCAGCGTGCAGCAAGCCGCGCCGTTCGGTCAGGGTCACGTCGATCTCGCCCGTGCCGCTATCGCGTTCATCGGCCACCGTCACCAGTCGGCCCGGTGCGCTGCCAGCGGCCAACACGGTCATGGCGATACGCACTGCCGCACCTTGAGCGCTATCGACCCACGGGTGATCGGGGACGGCGAAAGCGAGATGGGCGCCGCCGTCGCCGATGGCGGCTTCGACCACGCGGCGGTTGAAGGTTTGTTTGAGCGAGTTGGTGGTGATCAGCCCCATGCGCCGGGTGCGACCCGAGCGCACCGCCTCGGCTGCTCCCTGCCACCAGTGCATGACGAAATCGGCGCTGTCGGGCACGGCCACCCATACCTTGCGCAACGCTTCAACATAGCCGTCCCCCAAGGCAGCACGCATCGGCCCGGCCCCGATAAACGGCGGATTGCCGACGATGAAATCGGCTTGCGGCCATGCAGCACGACGGGCGCGGTGGGGATTTTTAGGCTCTTGGGACTCGTGATCTTCCCAAGCCAGCACCGCGTCGCGGCATTCGATGTTGCCGTAGTCATGCACCACCGGCTCAGGGACGCTGCGACTGCCAAAACTGCGGATCTGCCATTGCAGCCAGCCGATCCACAGCACCAGCTCGGCCAGCGCGGCGGCGCGTGGGTTGAGCTCAATGCCGCGCAGCTGTTGCAGCGTCACCGTCTCGCCTTCCAGATCCAGCCGGCCGTGGCTGTCGCCCAGATGGCTCAGAAAGTCGAGCACTTCAGCTTCCAGCCGCTTCAGGTGCTCCAGCGTCACGTACAGGAAGTTGCCGCTGCCGCAGGCCGGGTCGAGCACCCGCACCGTGCAGAGCTGGTGGTGAAAGCGCCGCACTTCAAGCTGAGCCTCGTCGAGCTTGTCCTGACGCTTCTTGCCCTCCAGCGCGTCGGCCTCGCGGGCCAGCAACAGCGCGGCGGCCTGCACATCGGCCCAGTCGGCGCGCAGCGGCTCCATCACCGTGGGCCACACCAGCCGCTCCACATAGGCGCGCGGCGTGTAATGCGCGCCCAGAGCGTGACGCTCGGTGGGGTCGAGGGCACGCTCCAGCAGCGTGCCAAAGATGGCGGGCTCCACCTCGCGCCAGTTGGCGGCCGCCGCCCGCTCCAACAAGCCGATTTGATCGCGCGTCAGCGGCAACACGTAGTCGGGTGCTTCGGCGTGCTTGAACAGCTTGCCGTTGAATTTGAGCAACTGCTCGCCCAGCCGCTCGCTAAAGCCCCCGGTATCCATCGCCATCCACAGGCTGCGCAGCATCGGCGCCAAGCGCTCGGGTGCCATCGCCCAACGCCGCAGCAGACCGATAAAGGCACCTTGGCCATGCTCGTCACGCGGCAGCAGCTCCACGTCCTCGGCAAACATGCAAAACAGGCAGCGACTCAGGAAGGCCGCCACGCTGTGCGAGCCGTGCCCGGCCTGCTCCAGCTCGCGCGCCAGGTGTGCCAGCAGATCCGACACCTGCCGGGTCACCTTGGCGCTGACACGGCTCGGGTCCAGGCTCAGCGGGTCGAGCCACGCGGCGCGCAGCCGCTCGCGCAGCATCTGCCCGCCGGGTGTCTCGGAGCACAGCTCGGCCAAGGTGATGCGGTGGCTGCCCACGTCCGGGAACGGCGTGTAAGTGGCCCCGCTGCGGCTGAAATCGGCAAAGACCTCGATCAGATGACCCACATCGACCACCAGCAACAGCGGCGGACGCCCTTCGATGGCGGGCAGCGCACGGGCATAGCTTTCGGCCTGATTGCGGGCTTCGAGCATCGTGGTGCGCACAGCCTTGCTGCCACGGGTGAGCTTGAGCGCGCCGTCCTTGATGCGCTTGGCCTCCAACACGAAATGGCCGCGCCGGTAGCAGTCGATGAAGCCGACCGAATGATTGCCATCGCCATGCAGGAAGGTGACGTGGCGCTCGAACACATAAGCGTTATCGCGGGTGTCGTCGCGCGCGGGCTCAGGGGCTGGCACGCCCAGCAGCGTGCACAACTCGCTGATGAACATCTGGTAGTTGGCGCGCTCACTGCCGCCGGCTTGTTGCCAGCGGGTCAGGAAGGCGGCCAGGGCCGCAGGCGGTGTGTTGACAGCGATTGAGTCGGGCATGGATCTTGTTCTGAGCTTGATTTCGGGTCGGCGGGCATGCTGCCACAGCCCGAGGGCGGTCCGCTCTTCCTAGAATGCGGCGCGCCGCCGTTGCGGCTTCCTCCACATGAAAGCGTGTTCATGACCGGCCAGATCCGCATCCGGGGTGCCCGCCAGCACAACCTCAAGAACCTCGACCTCGACCTGCGCACCGGCGAGCTGACGGTGGTGACCGGGCCGAGCGGCTCGGGCAAGTCGAGTCTGGTGTTCGACACGCTCTACGCCGAGGGCCAGCGCCGCTATGTCGAGACCTTCTCGGCCTACGCGCGCCAGTTCCTCGACCGCATGGATCGGCCGCAGGTCGATGC
>DALYHR010000069.1:0-9229 GCA_031970775.1 Burkholderiaceae bacterium
CCCCAACGCATCGAGATGCAGCGCTGGAAATCGGCCAGCAACACCCACGGGCTGGTCGAGTTCCGCTTTGAAGGGCTGTTCGTGCCCGAAACGCCGCGCGAGGGCCGCGAGCCGGCGCATGTGCTGAGCATGAGCGAAGCCGATGCCCGTGCGCTGATGCTGTTGCTCAAGGCACAGCTGGCCGAGTTCGACAAGCGCAAGGCACGCAGTCAGCGCTGAAGGGGCCTGCGGGCGCTGCCCGCTTGCAGGACAATATCGGCCAGCCCCCTTCGATCCCGATTTCCCGCCATGCAGGAGTACGCCATGAGCAGCAGCACGGGCCGACGTTCACGTTCCAACCCCACTTTCGAGCCGACTGGCATGTCGCTGCTGATGGACTTGTCTGACCAGCCCACCCAGGTGCTGGACATGGACGCCATGCGCCGTGCCGAGGAGGCAATCGCCGCCAAGCAGCGCGAGATCGAGCAACATCGCGCGCATCACCAATCGCATCATCAGTCCCACGGACATCATCACCCGGGGGGGCACCAGGCCGATGCGAACCATGACGATCAGGGACGCTTCTACTACCGCGCCCCGCCCGAGACGCTCAACGGTGCGGCGCAGCAGTGGATGCAGCACATGCCGGTGGCGGTGCGGCCGATCCTGACAGCGCGGCGCTATCCGCATGTGGTCAACCGGCTGGCCCGGCACTGGCATCACCCGCGCGATCTGGCCGCGGTGTTCGAGGATCTGCTGGTCAGCTCGCGTCCCGGTCGCAAGGGCTTCCCGCCCGAGGTGCTCGACGAGCTGATTGTTCTGCTCGACTCGGTGCAGGGCGCGCGCGAAAGCGGCAGCAAGCCGGGGTACTGAGTCGGCCAGAGAACTCTCGTCCGACCGAAAAGAAAAGAGGCCCTTGCGGGCCTCTTTGTTTTGGCGCGGTGCCAGGGCCGGATGCGGGATCAGGCCGTGGCCGGTGTGGCGGCCGAAGCCACCGCCGGGGTCAGCGCCCGAACCGCATCGAAGTGGGTCAGATAGACCTCGCCGCGCAGCTCGTGCAGGAAGTGCGTGGTCTTGAGCCGGTCCATCACCGGGCCCTTGACCTCGGATAGATGCAGCGTGATGCCGGCGTCCTTGAGGCGATGCTCCAGCGCTTCCAGGCTTTCCAGCGCGCTGGCATCGATCTCGTTGACCGCCGAGCACAGCAACACGACGTGTTGCAGCCCCGAGCGTTCGGCCACCAGCGCACCCACCCGGTCTTCGAGGAAGCGGGCGTTGGCGAAGTACAGGCTTTCATCCACCCGCAGGCTCAGCACCGTGGTGTCGGTCAGCACCTCATGGCGCAGGACGTTGCGGAAATGCTGCGTGCCCGGCACCAGGCCAACCTCGGCGATATGCGGCCGGCTGGTCTTGTACAGAAACAGCAGCAGCGAGATCGCCAGACCGGCCACCAGACCGGCTTCGACGCCGGCGACGAAGGTCACGCCCAGGGTGGCGGCCACCGCCGAGAAGTCCGACTTCGAGTAGGTCCAGGTGCGCTTGAGCATGCCTAGGTCCACCAGGCTGAGCACGGCGACGATGATCGTCGCTGCCAGCGTGGCCTGCGGCAGGTAGTACAGCGCCGGGGTCAGCAGCAGCGAGGCCAGCGCCAGACCGACGGCGGTGTACACCCCGGCCGCAGGTGTCTGCGCGCCAGCGTCAAAGTTGACCACCGAGCGCGAGAAGCCGCCCGTGACCGGAAAGCCGCCGCTGAAGGCCGAGGCCAGATTGCTGGCACCCAGGGCGACCAGCTCCTGATCCGGCTCGATGCGCTGACGACGCTTGGCCGCCAGGGTCTGACCGACCGAAACCGACTCGACGAAACCGACCAGGCTCAGCAGCAGCGCCGGGCCGAGCAGCGACTTCCACAGCGCCGCATCCCAGCTCGGCACGATGAAGGGCGGCAGGCCTTGCGGCACGGTGCCGACGATCTTCACGCCCGACTTGTTCAGCTCCAGGAACCAGACCAGCCACGTCGTGACTGCAATCGCCGCCACCGGGCCGGCCTTGGTCAGCATGTCGGCCAGGCGCGGGCCCAAGCCCCAGCTGCGCAGCAGGGGCTTGAGGTTCTTGCGCACCCAGAACAGGAACAGCAGCGCGCTGCCGCCGATGGCCAGCGTGATCCAGTTGGTCTTGGGCAGACCCTCCCAGAGGCTGACCAACAGATGCAGCAGGCTCTCGCCTTCGGCCTTGATGCCCAGCAGATGCTTGAGCTGGCTGGCGGCGATGATCACCCCCGAGGCCGAGACGAAGCCTGAGATCACCGGATGGCTGAGGAAGTTGGCCAGGAAGCCCAGGCGCAGCAGCCCCATCGCCAGCAGGGCCAGACCCGAAATGCAGGCCAGCACGATCGCCGCTGTCCAGTACTGCGGCGTGCCGGTCTGGGCGAACGTGCCGATCGCGGCGGCCGTCATCAGCGACGGCACCGCGGCCGGCCCGACGGCCAGCACCCGGCTGGTGCCGAACAGGGCGTAGGCCACCAGCGGCAGCACGCTGGCGTACAGGCCCACTTCGGGCGGCAGCCCCGCGAGCATGGCGTAGGCCAGGCTCTGCGGGATCAGCATCACCGTGACGATCAGCGCGGCCAGCAGGTCGCCACTGAGGGCTTCACGGTCGTAGCGCCGACCCCAGTCGAGGATCGGCAGCCAGCGGCTCCAGGTCGGGCGGGAGGAGTCTCTCGTCGTCAATCGTGCATCTCCGGCTCGGCCATCCATTCATGGCCCTTGAGCATTGCATCCCAGTACAGCGTTGGCATAAACCGTTCCTTGAGCATCCAGGCCAGACGCGACGGCTGGGTTCCGTCGATCAGCCACTTCGGGAAGCTGGGGGCCACCTTGCCGCCGTAGGTGAACTCGGCCAGCACGATCTTGCCGCGCGCCACCGTGAGCGGGCAGGAGCCGTAGCCGTCGTACTTCGCTTCACCCTTGATCAGCCCCATCGCAGAAAGCACGTTGTGTGCCACGACCGGAGCCTGCTTGCGCGCGGCGGCAGCGGTCTTGGCGTTCGGGGTGTTGCCGGCATCGCCCAGGCCGTGGATGTTGGGGAACTTCTTGTGGCGCAGCGTGGTCTGGTCGAGGTCGACCCAGCCGGCTGCGTCGGCCAGCGGGCTGATGCGGATGAAGTCCGGAGCCTTCTGCGGCGGCACGACGTGCAGCATGTCGAAGTCGACCTTGACCGACTTCTTGCTGCCATCGGCCTGGGCCTGCGAGAAGGTGGCCGTCTTGTTGGCGCCGTCAACTGCGGTCAGGGTGTGGGTGAAGTTGAGGTTGATGCCGTAGTCCTTGACGTAGCCCATCAGCGCCGGCACGTAGTCGGCTACGCCGAACAGCACAGCGCCGGCGTTGAAGAACTGAATGTCGACATCCTTGAGGTTGCCCTGACGGCGCCACTGGTCGGCCGAGAGGTACATCGCCTTTTGCGGGGCGCCGGCGCACTTGATCGGCATCGGCGGCTGGGTGAAGACGGCGCGGCCCTTGCGCAGCTTCTGCACCAGCTCCCAGGTGTAGGGAGCTAGGTCGTAGCGGTAGTTGGAGGTCACGCCGTTGCGACCCAGCGTCTCGGTCAGGCCTTCGATCGCACCCCAGTCGAGCTTCAGGCCCGGGCAGACCACCAGCTGCTTGTAGCGCACCACGCGGCAGCCGTCGAGGATGACGGCGTTGCGTTCGGGCTCGAAGGCGGCGACGGCCACCTTGATCCAGTGCACGCCGCGCGGCATCACCTTGCCCATCTGGCGGGCGGTGACATCGGCGTTGAACACGCCGCCGCCGACCAGGGTCCAGCCCGGCTGGTAGTAGTGCGTGTCGGCCGGATCGATGATGGCGATGTCCAGGCCCGGCTTGCGCTTGAGCATGCTGGCGGCCACGGCGATGCCGGCAGCACCGCCACCGACGATGACGATGTCATGGCTGGCATCAGCGGTTTCCACCGGCGTCTTGCCGCCATTGAGGATGCGGCGCACCACGCCCTTGAGGTCGTAACCCGCCTTGCCGGCCGTCTCGACAATGTCGGTCACGCTCATCTGGCCCGCCACGCTCAGGGCCCACAGGGTGGCCGAGCGGGTGCCGGTGCGGCAGTAGGCGAAGACCGGGCCGGGCAGCTCCTTCATCATCCGGCCGAATTCCACCGCCTGTTCGTCCGTCACCTTGCCGGACTCGACCGGCTGGTAGCGCACATGCAGCCCGGCGTCGAGGGCGGCCTGCTCGATCTCGCGGAACGAGGGCTGGTCGGAGGCTTCGCCGTCGGGGCGGTGACAGACCAGCGAGCGGAAGCCTGCGGCGCGGATCGCGGCCACGTCAGCGATGCTGATCTGGGCAGCAACGGAAAGGGCCGGGCTGAGGGTGCGGATGTCCATGCAGATGTCTTTCGTCAGAACGGTGGAGCTGGAACCGGCGCGGGGGCGGGGTGAGCGCGCCTTGGGTTTGGAAGAAGGGCGCCGGGGCACGACTCTCGGGGGTTGAGGGGTTTAGATGGCGTTGAGGGGAATCTTGATGTAGCGCACGCCGTTGTCCTCGGCCGGCGGCATATCGCCGGCGCGCATGTTGATCTGCACCGAGGGCAGGATCAGCACGGGCATCGACAGGGTGGCGTCACGGGCGGTGCGCATTGCGACGAATTCGTCCTCGCTGATGCCGTCGCGCACGTGGATGTTGGCTTCGCGCTCGTCGGCCACCGTGCTGATGTATTGCAGCTCGCGGCCACCCGGCAGGTAGTCGTGGCACATATGCAGCTTGGTGTGGCCGGGCAGGCTCAGCACACGGTGGATCGAGCGATACAGGATGCGCGGGTCGCCGCCGGGGAAGTCGCAGCGGGCGGTGCCGTAGTCGGGCATGAACAGGGTGTCGCCGACGAAGGCGGCGATGTCGTCACCATCCGAGATCACGTAGGTCATGCAGGCCGGGGTATGGCCGGGGGTATGCATGGCGCGCACTGTCAGAGCACCAATCGAGAAGGTGTCCTCGTCGTGGGTCAGGCGATCGAACTGGCTGCCATCGCGAGCGAATTCAGTGCCGGCGTTGAACAGCTTGCCGAAGACGTTCTGCACGGTGGTGATGTGCTCGCCGATCACGGTCTTGCCGCCGACCTTGTCCTTGAGATACGGAGCAGCCGACAGATGGTCTGCATGCACATGGGTCTCGATCAGCCATTCCACCTTGGCGCCGAGTTCATGGACGCGGGCGATCAGGGTGTCGGCGCTCTTGGTGCTGGTGCGACCCGACTTCGGGTCGTAGTCCAGCACGCTGTCGATCAGCGCGCACTGCTTGCTGTCGCGATCCATCACCAGGTAGCTGATGGTCCAGGTGGCGGAGTCGAAATGACCTTCGATGTGCATACGGCTGTTCATAGTGGACTGCATAAAAAGAGTGGAAGTGCTTGTTCCTAGTCAAGACGCGTGCCAGGTCGACAGGCTAGCCTGACCGGCTCACAGGGGGGGAGGTATCCGGGTAGATGTTCACGCTGTGTTGCAGTCGTTGAGGGTTCTCCCGGATGGTGTTGTTTTTTTGGGATGCTTCAGCGAGGCTGCAGCGACTGCCATGTCAGGTTGCGGCTGGCAGCTTTGGCAGTGTGGCAGTGTTTTGGCAGAAATGGGGTCCTGACCGCACAATCGGGGCATGAATCAGTCCGACAGCCCCCCGATCGACGCGCTGTTGTCCTACCTGGAGTTCGAATCACGGCCGACGATCGTGCTCGACCCCGACTACGTCATCCTCGGGGCCAATCGGGCCTATCGGCAGCAGTACGGACTCGGTTCGGGCGATCCGGTCGGTCGCTGTTGCTTCAGCGTCTCCCATCGATACGACCGTCCCTGCGATCAGGCCGGTGAGCACTGTCCGATGATCAAGGCCCGGCTCAGCCGCAGCCCGGATCGGGTGCTGCATGTCCATCACACCCCGCGCGGCCCGGAGCATGTCGATGTCGAGTTGCGACCGATCCTCGATGCCCGTCAGGAGATCGTCGCCTACGTCGAGCGTTTGACCCCGGTGCGCAGCGCGTCGGAAAGCGGCGCCGACGAGGGCGGGCTGGTTGGGCACAGCGCGGCCTTCAGTCAGGCGCTGCTGGCGGTGCAGCGGGTGGCGCCTTCGCAGCTACCGGTGCTGCTGTTGGGCGAGTCGGGCACCGGCAAGGAGTTGTTTGCCCGGGCCGTGCATCGCGGCAGCAGCCGTGCGAGCGGGCCTTATGTGGCGGTGGATTGTTCCGGCCTGACCGAAACGCTGTTCGAAAGCGAGCTGTTCGGCCACGAAAAGGGCGCCTTCACCGGGGCGCATAGCCGCAAGCCCGGGCTGGTGGAGACCGCGCATGGCGGCACGCTGTTTCTCGACGAGATGGGCGACGTGCCGCTGTCGATGCAGGTCAAGCTGCTGCGGCTGATCGAAACCGGCACCTATCGGCGGGTCGGCAGCACCGAGACCCTGCGCGCCGATTTCCGCCTGGTGGCCGCCACCCACAAGCCGCTGGAGGTCATGGTGGCCGATGGGCGCTTCCGTCAGGACCTCTACTACCGGCTCAGCGCGTTCCCGATCCACCTGCCGCCACTGCGCGAACGGCGGGATGACATCCCGCTGCTGGTCGATAGCCTGCTGCGCCGGGGCGGCAATGTGCTGCGGCGGCTGACCGTCACCCCCGAGGCGCTGGAGCGGATGCAGGCCTACACCTGGCCCGGCAATATTCGCGAGTTGCGCAATGTGCTGGAACGGGCGCGCCTCTTTGCCGACGAAGGGGTGATCGGCGCCGAGCATCTGCCGCCTGCCTTCGGTCGGGTGCCAGCAGGGGGGCAGACGGGGACGCCGCAGCCCGCAGTGCCGGGGGGCGACGTTGAGCGCTCGCGGCGCCACTGGAGCGATGCCGAGCTGCGTGAGCAATTGCAGCGCTATTCCGGCACCCGGCGCGAGCTGGCGGCGCGGCTGGGTCTGAGCGAGCGCACGCTGTACCGGCGTCTGCGCTCGATCATGGAAGACACGGTCGAAGCGGGCAGCCGCCCGCAGACCGCCGTCTAGAATCATCCGCTCCGGATCGGCCCCCGGCCGATCGCGACTTTCGAAAGGGCGGCATGAACCGAATCGACGACCCCGTTCACGATCAGGAAGCCGGAGCGCGCGACGCGCCGGTCGATCCGAGTCGCATCGATGATGTGCGCATCCGAGCGGTGCGCCCCGTGTTGTCCCCGGCCGTGTTGCTGGGTGATCTGCCGGTGACTCAGGCCATCGAGGCCCATGTGCTGCAGTCGCGTGCCGCTGTCTCGGCGGTGGTGCGCGGTGAGGATGATCGGTTGCTGGTGGTGGTCGGTCCCTGTTCGATCCATGATCAGGAGCAGGCGATGCACTACGCCCGCCATCTGCTCCGGGCCGCACAACAGCATCAGGACGATCTGGTCGTGGTGATGCGGGTCTACTTCGAGAAGCCCCGCACCACGGTCGGCTGGAAGGGCTTTATCAACGACCCCGATCTCGACGGCAGCTGCCACATCAACAAGGGCCTGCGTCTGGCGCGCGAACTGCTGCTGGAGATCAACCGCATGGGGTTGGCGGCAGGCACCGAGTTTCTGGATCTGCTGACGCCGCAGTACCTCTCCGACCTGATCGCCTGGGGGGCGATCGGAGCCCGCACCACCGAGAGCCAGAGCCATCGCCAGCTGGCCTCGGGGCTGAGTTGTGCGGTGGGTTTCAAGAACGGCACCGACGGTGGGGTGCAGATCGCTGCCGATGCGATGGTGGCGGCGCGATCGCCCCATTCCTTCATGGGCATGACCAAGATGGGCGCGGCGGCGATCTTTGACACGGTGGGCAACCCGGACGGGCATGTGGTGCTGCGCGGGGGGCGTCAACCCAACTGGGACGAGTCCTCGGTGCAGGCGGCCTGCGCGGTGCTGGAGCACGCCGGGCTGCCGCAGCGCGTGATGATCGATACCTCGCACGCCAATTCGGCCAAGCAGCCGCGTCGGCAGATCGAGGTGGTCCGGGACGTCGCGCGGCGCCTCGCCGCCGGCGATCGTCATGTGCTGGGCGTGATGGTCGAAAGCCATCTGCATGAAGGGCGGCAGGATCTGAATCTGCAAGGGCCGATGACCTATGGTGTGTCGATCACCGATGCCTGCCTGGGCTGGGTCGATACCGAGCCGCTGCTGGCCGAGCTGGCCTCGGCGGTGCGGCAACGGCGCGAGGCGCAGGGCACCCAGGCATGACGACTCAGCCGCCGCGGCCCTGGAAGATCCCCGAATCGGTGCTGGTGGTGATCCACACCCCGGCGCTGGAGGTGCTGCTGCTGGAGCGTGCCGATCGGCCGGGCTTCTGGCAAAGCGTGACGGGCTCGAAGGACTTTCCCGACGAAGCCCCCGAGCAGACCTGCCGACGCGAGCTGGAGGAGGAAACCGGGCTGATCGTCGGGCAGGATGGGGTGCTTGCCGACTGGGCACTGTCCAACGTCTACGAGATCTATCCGGTGTGGCGGCATCGCTACGCGCCTGGGGTGACGCGCAACACCGAGTTCGTCTTTGGCCTGACCGTGCCGGAATGCCGGCCGGTTCGGCTGGCGCCGCGCGAACATCTGCGCTACCAGTGGCTGCCCTGGCAGGAGGCGGCCGATCAGTGTTTTTCCCCATCGAATGCCGAGGCGATCCTGCAGCTGCCCCGGCGTCTGCGTGAGAGCAAGGCTGGAGGGGTATTGGCATGAATTCGTCGGTCTCGGAGGCGCTGGAGTCGGGCGGGTCGCCGCGGCTGCGCGTGGCGACCTACAACATTCACAAGGGCGTGCGCGGGGTCGGCCCGGCCAAGCGGCTGGAGATCCACAACCTCGGATTGGGCGTCGAGGCCTTCGACGCCGATCTGGTCTTCCTGCAGGAGGTGCGGCTGTTCCACCACCGCGATGCCCGCCGCTTCAACCGGGTGTTGCTGGGCTGGCCCGATCGCGGGCAGGCCGAGTTTCTGGCGCCGGAGGGCTACGAGGTGGCCTATCGCACCAACGCGATCACCCGCGATGGCGAGCACGGCAATGCGCTGCTGTCGCGCTGGCCGATCGGTGGTGAGATCGGTCATCACGACGTCTCAGACCATCGCTTCGAACAGCGCGGTCTGCTGCACGTGCCGGTGCGCTGGGAAGGGGTGGAGATCCACACCATCGTGGTCCATTTGGGGCTGATGCACGCCAGCCGGGTGCGGCAGGCGCTGCGGCTCGGGGCCTATCTGCATGAGCGCGTGCCGCCCGGTGCGCCGCTGGTGGT
>DALYHR010000070.1:0-9154 GCA_031970775.1 Burkholderiaceae bacterium
GGCATCCAGGTCGTGCCGTCAAAGCTGACGTCCAGAGCGGCACCGCTTTCCAGCCCGCTGACCATCAGGGCGCCGTTGCCAACCACCGGGGTCGGGTCCGTGGGATAGAGGTAGGTCGGCGCCGCGCTGATCGTCACCGCAGGCATGGCCAGGGTGTTGTCGAGGCGGAAGTTCAGCGTGCTCGGCGTCGAGACATTGCCGGCCAGATCGGTCTGGGTCAGACGAACAACATAGAACCCGTCGGGCAGATTGGCCGGTGCGGCCAGTTGCAGCGAGGTCGCCCCGGCCGCAGGCGTCAACGTGCCGGAGGACGTCGCGCCATTGAGCACCGCGGCCCCACTGGCATCAACCTGCGTCAGCGTGTACGCCACATGGGCCACATTTGGGTCGAGATTACCCAGGGTCAGGGCGGCGGTTTGGGTGATGCGATCTGTCGCCGATCCGACCGGGTTGGCGGCCGAAGCGCTGTCCTGGGTCAGCTGCGCACTGACCGGCTGGATCTGGGTATCGACCACCAGGGCCTGAGAGACGATGCGCTGGTTGCCCGCCAGATCGGTCTGACGGACCTGCACGGTGACGGCGCCGTCGCTGGCCGGGGCCGGAATGGCGGCGTGGGCCACCACCACGGGGGCGTTGATCCAGGTCGTGCCGCCATCGGTGCTGTAGTCCACCGTTGCCCCGGCTTCCAGGCCGGTCACGTCAAGCGAACCATTGGCGGTGACCGGGGTGGTCCCGACCGCAGGCGGTTGCACGGCGGTCTGGAAGACACCGATCGTCGGCGTGCCCAGGGTGGTATCCAGCGTGAACAGCAGCGGGGCCGAAACTGCCGTATTGCCGGCTCGGTCGGTCTGGGTGGCGACGATGCTGTAGCGGCCGTCGGGCATCTGCGCTGCCAACGGGGCCGGGATCACGGCACTGAGGGTGCCGGCCGGCAGGGTGGTCAGATCCAGACTGCCGGTCAGCGCCACAGCACCCGCCAAAGGCTGGCCTGCGGCATCGACCGGCGTGAAGCTGTAGCTCAGCGTCCGCCCATTGGGGTCGAGACCACTGACCGTCACGGCGGCCTGCGCGCTCAGCCCATCGCTGGTCGAGCCGGCCGGATTGGCCACCGAGGCCGTATCGGCCTGCAACGCCAGCACCGGCACCAGCGCCTGGGTGTCGTAGACGAAGCTGGCCGTGACCGCCTGCGATGGCCCACTTGATTCCAGCGAGCGCACCAGCACCGAATTGGCACCCTGCACCAACTGTGCCGCCGGCAGCGCGACATCGACCGTGCCGGCCTGAGCCGAGGTGGGCTGAACGGTGGCCCAACTCAGCCCGCCATCAAGGCTGTATTGCACGGCTGAGCCTGCGGTCGCCGGCGTCAAGGTCAGGCGACCTGTCGCGGTCTGCGGCATTGGGTCGACCGGTTGACTGCCCGGCACATTGATCCCCGGGGCCACCGCCGGGGCGTAGAGCGTAAAGGACAGATCCGGCACATCGGCCGCCGTCACCGTGGTGGGCCGCGGCGAGACATTGCCCGCCAGATCGGTCTGGCTGACCCACACCTCATTGAGAGCCCCCTGCCCGGCCACAGCCGGCTGAACCGGGGTAAAGCTGCTCGACCAGATCAGCGTGTTCGGGTTGCCGCCAACACTGAGGTCGCGCACTCCGTATTCCACCTTGGCCCCGGCCTCGACCGAGCCCGGCACGAGGTGAATCGTGCCCACCTGGGTGGCCCCGGCCGTACCGGTCAGCTGGTCCAGCGCGATCTGGGGCCGAGCCACCTGGGTATCCAGCGTGTAGCTCAGTTGGGTCGAGGCCGACACATTGCCCGCCGCATCGCTTTGGCGCACCTCAACCCGATAGTTGCCGTCACCGCCAGCCAGGGTCGGCACATCCGCCCCCGCAGCCAGCTGGATCCAGGTCCCCGGTGCCGTCATCCCCGGGGGGACGAAGCGGTACTGCACGACTGAGCCGGCTTCGAGACCGGTCACCGCCAGTGCGCCGTTGCTGCTGAGGTGATCGGTGCCGGTCGCTGCCACGCCGACCTGCCCGCTGTCCTGCACCAGGGCCAGCACCGGGGCGACCGGGGCGGTGCGATCGAGGGTAAAGCTCAGCTGCGAGACGGGCGAAGAGACATTGCCTGCGGCATCGGCCACCCGCAATTCCACGGTATGCGAGCCCTCGGCCAGCGTGGCCGGCAACAGCACCACCGGCTGATTGTTGGCGTCCAGGGTGACAGGCAGGCGCACCCAGTTGGAGTTGACCCCGTCGAAGCGCACCTCAACCTGCGTGACATCCGCGGCCAGCGACAGCACCTTCAGCGCTGGCGCACTGGTACGCAGATCGCTCGGCGAGGCCCCCGTGTCGTGGTCGAGCGCCATCGCCGGAGCGGACGGCGCCGTCGTGTCCAGCGTGTAGGGCGACAGCAGCGTGTCGCGGGTCACCGTACCGCCACTGCTGGTCAGCGACACATTGAGCAGATAGGCCGCATCCACCAGCTGCTTGCCCTGGCCGACGTGCAGCACAACCTGACCGGCGGTGATATCAGCCGCACCGACCGTGCGCAGGATCACATCCAGCGGGATCGACCCGGGCAAGGCCGAAGTCTGGCGCAGCTCGATCCTGATCAGATCGCCGGACTGCACCGTATTGGGCAGGCTGACCGTGGCGATGATGTCGCTGCCCAGGTGGCTCAGAGTCATCGTCATCGGCGTGGGCGTGGGCCCCTGCGGCGGTGGCGGCACCGAATCGGACTGACCGCGAGCGCCAACGGCCACCGCCAGGCCCAGCCCGAGCGCCGGACCCAGGATCTGCGTCCAACCCGCCGCACCCAGCGCCCCGGTCGGCGCCATGTTGCCGGCCTTGGCGGTACTGTTGGTTGTCGTGCTGGGCTCGAAGACCTGCACCGGCGCCGGTGCAGGCGTGGTTGTCGCCGCAGCCGGTGCCGCTTTGGCCGGAGTTGCAGCGGGCGGCGGCGCGGCGGGCGGCTGTTCGCTGCTCGGCGTCGGCTTGGAGGGTTCCAACAGCGACGGACGCTGCGTCTTGTAGGACGTCGTGTCGATGCCGAAGGCGGCGGCCTCCGGGTTGAGCGCCGGATCATCGGCGGACAGACCATCAGCCATCAGCTCGGCCGGCCCCGGGCCCTCAGTGTCCTCGGCAGCCAATAGCGCCGATTCTGCCGCCTCAGCATCCTGCAACTCGGCCAGGGCGTCCTCCTGAGCGATCCGCCCCCCCTTCGGACCCGTGCGCCCATGCCCGGCGGCGGCCACAGGCCGTTCGTTGCCAGCAGGTCGAGGGTCAACAAAAGGCACTGCGGCCGCTGGGATGTCCTGGGTACCCGCAAGGGCCGAATCGGCCGGCCGGGTTTCGCGGGGGGTGTGGCGGTTGGACTCGCTCATGGGATTTCCCGGTTCAGTTCGAAGCAGGCCGCTGTCGGCTCGATGGCGGCCATTCTGTCGGAATTTATAGGGGGTTAGCCCCCCAGATGATCAAGGACATGCCTCGCCATGCGATGGGCGGCCCCACGGTGCGCCGCTGCAAAGGCGCTGGCCTGGGTGCGGCGCTGTTGTCCGGAGGCCACCGTCTGGCGGTCGCGGTCGACGTCGATCGACGCCAGGGCTGCAGAAACATCCGGCACCTCGATGGCGGCGGACTCTTCGATGGCGGCCACCATGGCCTCGGCGAAATTGAAGGTATGCGGTCCGGCGATCACCGGGCAGCCACAGGCGGCGGCCTCGATCAGGTTCTGTCCGCCCAGGCAGGCAAAGCTGCCGCCGAGCAGCGCCACATCGGCCAGTGCGTAATAGGCCGGCATCTCGCGCATCGAGTCACCCAGCCAGACGTCCGCCTGAACGTCTGCTTCGCCAGGTCCACCCTCCCCCCAGACGCTGCGACGTGCCACCCTGAAACCAGCGGCCTGCCAAAGCCCAGCCACCTCGTCGAAACGCTGCGGGTGTCGGGGCACTACGACCAGCAGCGGGCGCAGGTGTCCTTCACCGACCCTCACCTCGCTCCAGGCACGCCAGGCAGCGATCAGGTCGGCATCCTCGCCCTCGCGCCAACTGGCCGCCAGCACCACCAGTCGGCCGGGGCTGTGGCGCTCCAGGGCAGCGCGCCAGCCCGCCCCCCGTGCCAGCAGACCTGGGTCGGGGCTCATATCGAATTTGAGGTTGCCGACCGGACGCACATGCGGGGCACCGGCCAGGCTGAAACGGCTGGCGTCGTCGGTGGTCTGCGCCAGCACCTCGGCCAGCGAGGCGGCCGCCGGGCGCATCAGCGCATCAAGGCGCAGTGACTTGGCCAGACTGCGCTCGGAGAGTCGGCCGTTGACCAGCACCATCGGCACGCCCGCACAGGTCGTCTCATGCTGCAGGTTAGGCCAGACCTCGGTCTCCATCAGTACGCCGACCCAGGGTTGCCAGCGACGCAGGAAGCGGCGCACCGCTCCGGGCGTGTCGATCGGTAGCCACAGCTGCACATCGCCGTCGCGCAGCAGCGCCTGACCGGCCTCGCGGCCGGTGGCGGTGCCGTGGGTCAGGATCAGCCGCAGATCAGGCCGTAGCGCACGCAGTTCGCGCAGTAGCGGCTCGGCAGCCCGGGTCTCACCCAGCGAGACGGCATGCAGCCACAGCCGCGGGCCATCGCCGAGTTGCAGCGCGGCGTCATAGAAGCCGTAGCGCTGGCTGATCGATTGACCGTACAGCGATTCCGCACGGGCGCGCCACTTCAGGCGCAGGGGCAGCAGCGGCGCCACCACGGCGCGCATCAGCAGCGAGTACACGGGCCGCGCCAGGGCGGCAGTCAGTCGTCCCATCCTGATTCGGAAATCTCTTCAGCAATACGCCACGGGTGTTCAGTGAGCTGAGGCCTGCAGCGTGGCCTCGGGCATGACCTCGCGCAGCAGCGCCATGAAGTCGTCCTGGATGCGATGCAGCGCCTCAGGGGTATGGCCCTCGAAGCGCAGCACCAGCACCGGCGTGGTGTTGGACGCGCGGATCAGGCCAAAGCCGTCGGCATAGTCGGCGCGCACGCCGTCGATGCGGCCGATCTCGGCACCGGCCAGCCGCTCCGGGGTGGCGATGCGGCCCAGCGCCTCGACCACGGCGTGCGGATCAGCCGCCGGCACGTTCAGCTCCGGTGTGCTGTGGCTGGTGGGCAGAGCGTTGAGCACTGCACTAGGGTCAGCGCTACGCGACAGAATCTCCAGCAGGCGGGCCGCACCATAAGTGGCGTCATCAAAGCCGTACCAGCGCTCGCCGAAGAAGATGTGGCCGCTCATCTCGCCGGCGATCGGCGCACCGGTCTCCTTGAGTTTGGCCTTGACCAGCGAGTGGCCGGTCTTCCACATCAGCGGCACACCGCCGGCTTCGCGGATCGCCACCGGCAGACGCTGGCTGCACTTGACGTCATAGATCACCGCCGCGCCGGGGTTGCGGCTGAGGATGTCCTGCGCGAACAGCATCAGCTGTCGGTCCGGGTAGATGTTCTGGCCGTCGCGGGTGACCACGCCGAGCCGATCGCCGTCGCCGTCGAAGGCCAGGCCGATTTCAGCCTCGGTCGCGGCGACGGTGCGGATCAGATCCTGCAGGTTTTCGGGCCGTGACGGATCGGGGTGATGGTTCGGGAAATGGCCGTCGACCCGGCTGTATAGGTCGATCACCTCGCAACCCAGCGCGCGCAGGATCGCCGGGGCTGAGGCGCCGGCAATGCCGTTGCCCGAGTCGACCACGATGCGCATCGGCCGGGCGAGCTTGCAGTCGCTGACGATGCGGTGCAGGTATTCAGGCAGCACATCCACCACGGCCGAGCGGCCGATCATGGTGCCCTGGGCGTAGTCCTCGGCCTCGATGCGCTGGCGCAGGCGCTGGATCGCCGGGCCGTGGATCGCCACGCCCGACAGCACCATCTTGAAGCCGTTCCAGTCCTTCGGGTTATGGCTGCCGGTGACCTGGATGCCGCTGCTGCAACCGTGGATGCCGCGCGTGGCCGCCATGTAATAGACCATCGGCGTGGTGACGGGCCCCAGATCGACCACGTCGATACCGGTGGCCGTCAGGCCGCGGATCAGCGCCGTCGACAAGCCCGGCCCGGACAGTCGCCCGTCCCGCCCCACCACCACAGCGCGCTCGCCGGCCGCCAGCGCCTCGCTGCCAAAGGCCCGGCCGAGGTGCTCGGCAAAGGCTTCGGTCAGATTGCGCCCGGCGATGCCGCGGATGTCATAGGCCTTGAAGATGCTGGCGTCGGTCTGCATGGGGCTCCGAAAAGGGTTGGCGTCCTGGGGGAAGGCGTCGGTGGGCGGAAGCGGCATTGTAGGGAGGCCATGCCCTTGCTCCGCACCGATTCGGTTCGGGCTTCCTACAATCAGCCTCGTGAACGCCGACCTGCACTGCCATTCCACCGTCTCTGACGGTACGTTGTCCCCCGAGGACCTCGCCCGACGGGCGCGCACCAACGGCGTAGAGCTTTGGGCGCTGACCGATCACGACGAGGTCGACGGCGTGGAACGAGCCGCTGCCGCCGCGGCGCAAGTCGGCCTGCCCTTCCTGGCGGGCGCCGAGCTGTCGGTGAGCTGGGGCAGCCACACGCTGCATATCGTCGGGCTGGGCATGGACCCCGCCTGCCCGGAACTGGTCGAGGGGTTGCGCTGGGTGCGCTCCGGCCGTGAGCGCCGCGCCCGGGCGATGGCTGACGATCTGGCCCGAGCCGGGGTGCGTGGCGCCTACGAAGGCGCCCTGCGTTACGTCGGCAACCCCGATCTGATCTCTCGCACCCACTTTGCCCGCTACATGGTCGAGACCGGCGTCTGTGCCGAGACCGGCGAAGTCTTCCGCCGCTTTCTCACCCCCGGCAAGCCTGGCTTCATCGCCCACCAATGGGCCAGCCTCGCGGAGGCGATCGGCTGGATCCGTGCAGCCGGCGGTATCGCAGTACTGGCTCACCCGGGGCGTTACCCGCTGGGACCGCAGCAGGAGTGGGCGATGATCGACGAATTCAAGTCGCTGGGCGGCGAAGCCATCGAGGTCATCACCGGCAGCCACACCCCGGCTGAATATGGTCACTATGCCCAGATGGCACTGGATTGTGGCTTGGCAGCCTCCTGCGGCAGCGACTTCCATGCCCCCGGTGAAAGCCGCTGCGACCTCGGCAGCCTGCCCCCGCTGCCAGCCAGCCTGACCCCTGTTTGGGCGTTGCTCGAAGACCGGATTCGCTAAACCGCACTGTTACGATCCGACCTCTCCCAACCCCCTCGGAGCGAAGCCCGTGAGCGTGATCCAGGAATTCAAGGAATTTGCCGTCAAGGGCAATGTCGTCGATCTGGCGGTCGGCGTGATCATCGGTGCAGCCTTCGGCAAGATCGTGTCGTCCTTCGTCGGCGATGTGGTGATGCCGCCGCTGGGTGTGCTGCTGGGTGGCATGAACTTCAGCGACCTGGCGGTGACGATCAAGGAGGCCTCCGGCAAGTCACCCGCCGTGGTGGTGGCCTACGGCAAGTTCCTGCAGGCCGTGGTCGACTTCGTCATCGTCGCCTTCGTGATCTTCATGGCGATCAAGGGCATCAACCGCGTGAAGCGCGAAAAGGCGGTCGAAGAGGCCGCCGCCCCTGTGGTCCCCGAGCCCACCCTGCAGGAAAAGCTTCTGGCCGAAATTCGCGATCTGTTGCGTGAGCAACAAGCCGATAAGCGTCCGTGAGTCGTTTCGCACGATCCGTCTCCGCTCTGGCCCTGGCACAGGCCCTGTCAGCCTGTGTCTATGTGCCGCACAAAAGCGAGCACTACGACCCCGACTGTCAGATCGTCGCGCGCCAGTACGAGCTGCAGCCGGTGGTAGTGGCACGGCTCGATCACTGCCATAACGAGGAATGCGCCGCCGCGCTGGTCTTCGCCGGTGCGGTTGCCGCGACCTCGGCGGTGGTCTCGGGCAGCATCGTGGTCGCCGGCAACATCGCCTACTGGCTGGAAAAGCAGGGGCGCTGTCAGCGCAAGTCCTGAGACCCGCCCTGAACCCGAGAGGCTTTGCATGACTCAAGATTCGATGCGCCAGCGCTCGGCCCGCGGATTGCAGGTCGGCGATAGCTTCACTGTCACCCGCAGCTTTAGCCGCGACGAGGTGGAGCGCTTCGCCGAGCTGTCGCGCGACTACCACCCGATTCATTTCGAGCCACGCTACGCCGCAGCCCGCCGGCTGGAGGACACGATCTGCCACGGCCTGCTGTCGGCCAGCCTGGTCACCGAGATCGGCGGACAGGTCGGCTGGCTGGCTTCGGGCATGAACTTTCGCTTTCTGCGGCCGGTCTATGTCGGCGACACGCTGACCTGCCAGCTCACCCTCACGGCCGTGGATGAACGCCTGCGGGCGAAGGCCTCGACCCGCATCGTCAATCAGCACGGCATCGCCGTGATCGAAGGCGACCTCGAAGGGGTGTTGCCCGGCGAGCCGGAGCGCGCCGTGCTGCGGGCGATGCTCGAAGAAGGCGACCCGACCAATCCGCTGGCCGGGCGCTGACCTCTCGGCTCTCAGTGAGCCTGCTCCCAGTTCTCGCCAACCCCGACTTCAGCCAGCAGCGGCACCTTGAGTTGCGCCACGCTGGCCATCAGAGCCGGCACGGTGGCGATGGCCCAGTCCAACTCGGCCTCAGGCACTTCAAGCACCAGTTCGTCGTGGACCTGCAGGATCAGCCGGCTGTTGCGCCCTTCGGCCTGCAAGGTGCGCTGCACCGCCAGCATCGCCAGCTTGATCAGATCAGCCGCCGTGCCCTGCATCGGCGCGTTGATCGCCTGGCGCTCGGCCGCAGCACGGCGCGGGCCGTTGCCGCCGCGGATATCGGGCAGTTCGATGCGCCGGCCGAACAGCGTTTCCACATGACCATTGGCCGCCGCAGCGGCCCGGGTTTCGTCCATGAAACGCTTCACACCGGGGTAGCGGCTGAAGTAGCGCTCGATGTAGTCCTTGGCGGCCTTGGGGTCGATGCCCAGGTTTTGCGCCAACCCGAAGGCGCCCATGCCATAGATCAGCCCGAAGTTGATCGTCTTGGCATAGCGGCGCTGCTCGCTGCTGACCTCCTCGGGGTCGAGGCCGAAGATCTCGCCCGCAGTCGCCCGGTGCACATCCAGCCCCTGCGTAAAGGCGGAGAGCAAGGCCTCGTCGCCCGAGAGGTGCGCCATGATGCGCA
>DALYHR010000071.1:0-9125 GCA_031970775.1 Burkholderiaceae bacterium
ACTGCAGACTACTGATTCTCTCGACCCATTCACCCGCCGGGTCCTGAACGATTTCGCGCAAGGTCACTTCGGTTTCCGTCACACGGGTAATCTTCCCGAAGTTCTGTCCGATGTAGTTTCCGACAGTCACTGTGAAGTTCAGGTTATCAGCCCTGAGAATCGCAACATACTGTCCTGAGGACCTCATCAAGCTGCCCATCATGCGCAGAGCATCCAGCGGGTAGGCCTCCAGCGGTTCCTTGCGCCGATTCATCTCTGGCGCCAGCAACGAGTTGGGCTGACGACTTTCCTGCTTGACCGCGACAGCCAGTTTCTGAGTGCTGAACGGATCGACCGACGACACCTGCTCATAGGTTGCGGGCTCAAATTTCGGGGGCTTTTCCAGCTTGGACACCTTGGGCCGTACATCCTTGCGTTGCTGTTCGGTCCAGCCGCGCAGTTCCTCGGTGGGATCACCACAGGCAGTCAACACAAGTCCGATCAGGACAGCCAAGCCCCCAGCAGGCAGCAGGCGAATCGGCCGCCCGGGAACCTGATGGTCAAGTTGAACGCTCATTTTGCCCCTCCCGGTTTCGGAGCGGCCGCACCGGGCGCTGAGGCGGCTGCCCCCTTGGCAGGCACCTCTGACGGATCCAGGTAACGGTAGGTACGAGCCGTAGCCTCCATCGTGAGAATTCCCGTTGGCATCTGAACCGAACCGGCCGGCCCATTCCCGGCGCTGGCCATCTGTGCCGTAATCACCAGGTTATGAAGCGTGACAATGCGCGACAGGTTGGCGATATCAGCGGCAAATGCTCCGAAGTCATGTAACTTGCCTGTGACCCGAATCGAAATAGGCAGTTCAGCGTAGTAGTCCTTCATCACAGCATTGCCCGGCCGAAACAGCTCGAATTGCAAGCCACGTCCGAGTCCAGCCTGATTGATATCTGACAGGAGTGCATCCATTTCCGCCTTGGCGGGCAGTTGCCGCTCCAACTGGGTCACGTACTCCTGGACCTGCAGCTTCTGCTTGCGCAACTCGTCCAGATTGATCGCTTCACCCAGCTTTTTCGTATAGGTAGTTCGGAGTTCGGGTTCCTTGTGGTGCTCCTGATCGAGCTCGTCCATCGCCGAGGACACCACCACGAACCAAGCCACAAAGACCACCGCAATCGCCGCTGCAATCCAGGCCGCAATCTTGGGCAGGATCGGCCATTGCCCCGGTTCATTCGGATTGAGATTGCGGAACTGAGCCTGCGCCGACTCCAGGGCCGCTTCCAGATTGATCGATGCCATCACTGCACCTTCATTTGACGACAGGCACCGCAACTGCGCTGCCGGGGTTGGCAGGGCGGCTCGCGGCTATCGACGGTTTTTCGAGCGGGCGCTTGAGATCGAACCTCATCGCGAACTCATACAAGCGTTTCTGCTCCCTCGAAGAGGTCGCGACCAGCGTGGCTTTCGTCTCGGTCAGCTCGGGATGATCGATCCAGGGCGAGTCATTGGCGACCTTGCGCAACAACTCTGACACTCGCTCGTTACTTTGAGCCATACCCGTGAGGACTACCTTGGTTCCATCCTGCTTGAGCGTACTGAGATAGACGCCTTCAGGGGTCTGGTGAACCAGTTCGTTGAGCAGGTGCACAGGCATATTGCGATCGATCTGGAAGTCGATCACGACTTTCTGGCGTGCCTTCAGCCCGTCAATTTCCTTCTTGAGCGACGCAATGTCCCGAATCTGCTCGTCGAGCTTCTGGGTCTCGGTCTCAAGGTACTTATTGCGTTCGCGCTGCTGTTCGGTCAGTTTCCACAGCCCCACGGTCCAGAGAGCCGCGATCAGCGCACCCACCACGCCGGACAAACCCAGGCCGACGAAGAAGGCCTGCTTGCGTCGACGACGCTTTTCGGCCCGATGGGGCAGCAGGTTGATCAAAATCATTGCAGAAACCTCCGCAGCGCCAAGCCACAAGCGGTCAGGTAGGAGGGGGCGTCCTTACGCATACGACCCTCACGCACGGCGCTGCCAACCTTCATGCCTTCGAAGGGATTGACCACCATCGTTGCAGCCTCAGTCACCTGTAGGACACGGTCCGTCAGACCAGGCAGGGTGGCCGTCCCGCCAGCAAGCATCACATAGTGAACCCGGTGGTGCGGCGTGCTAGTGAAGAAGTAGGTCAGGGCCCGCCCGATCTCCTGGGCAATCATGTCCACGAAGGGCTCGAGCACGTTTTGTTCATAGTCATCGGCAACGTCACCAGAGAGCTTCTTTTGTTCGGCCTCCTCAAAGGACAGGCCGTATTGCCGAGAAATCATCTGGGTCAGCTGAGAGCCGCCGAATGCCTGTTCGCGGTCATAGAGGATTTCGTCATCGCGCAGAACCTTCAGCCCCGTGGTCTCTGTACCGATCTCGAACAGTGCCACCAGGGCGTCATGCCCTCCATTCGGCAACCCCTGGATCACACGACTGATGGCCAAACGCGAAGCATTCGACTCGATGTCGAGAATGGTGGTCTTGAGGCCCGCTGACTCTGCAAGCCCTCGCCGATCCTCAACCTTGTCCTTGCGAGCAGCGGCAATCAGCACGTCGACATCGCCGACCGCCTCCGCACTCGGACCGATCACGCAGAAATCCAGGCTGACTTCGTCGAGCGAGAACGGAATGTACTGATTGGCCTCGGACTCAACCTGGATCTCCAGCTCGTCCTCGCTCAGCCCACCGGGCAACACGATCTTTTTGGTGATCACGGCAGATTGCGGCATAGCCATGGCAACCTGAGTCGTCTTGGTACCGCTCTTGGCCACGACGCGACGAACCGCCTCGGCGACCTCATCGAACTTCTCGATTTGGCCGTCGGTGATCCAGCCTTTTTCCAGGGGCTCGCTGGCAAA
The DNA here is from genome assembly GCA_031970775.1 of Burkholderiaceae bacterium. Taxonomy (GTDB): domain Bacteria; phylum Pseudomonadota; class Gammaproteobacteria; order Burkholderiales; family Burkholderiaceae_C; genus Sphaerotilus. The sequence continues at coordinate 2,869 of DALYHR010000071.1, forward strand.
GCGCTCAACCGAGTACTCGCCTGAGGACGACATCGACAACTCAACCAGCTTCACACTGGAGGTGCTGACATCCAATCCGATCAGGGGTGGGTGCCGACGACCCAGCAGATTGTCAAGAAAGCTCACGGGGTTCCCCTGCACGCACGACCCACCCTGGGTCGCCAATAATCCAATTCAATCCTAGCAACAAAGCCAGGGGCATACAAAGACTTTCCGGCGTTTACAACTGATCACGCGTCGTCTTCCGGACACATTGCACAAGACACGCAACAACCTGATCCGACGCAGGATCCCGGACCTGCGCAACACCGTATCACACCTCGGACGCCGCGCAGGGCCTGCCCCCCCACCCCGGTTCCTATAATCCCCCGAACCGATGCTGCCCAGGACCCCCATGAGCGAGACCGATCAAGGCCCCACCACCGCCCCTTCGCTGACAGGGCTCAGCCGGGCAAAGCGTGCGCTGTTGCTGTTCATCGGGCTGTGCGTCGCCATTGCACTGGCCGTTGCCATGGTGATCGGGATCGCGTTGGCCTCGGCCTACCCCAATCTGCCGGACATCCGCAGCCTGGTGGAATACCGTCCGAAGCTGCCGCTGCGCGTCTTTTCTGCCGACGGCGTTCTGCTGGGCGAATATGGCGAGGAGCGCCGCAACTACCTGCCGATCAGCGAGATTCCGAAGGTCATGCAGAACGCCGTGCTGGCCATTGAGGACTCCCGGTTCTATCAGCATGGCGGTGTCGACTACATCGGTGTGCTTCGGGCCGGCCTAGAGAATCTCCGTGAGGCCCGCAGCCAGGGGGCTTCGACCATCACGATGCAGGTCGCCCGAAACTTCTACCTGTCATCGGAAAAGACTTTCACGCGCAAGATCTACGAGATCCTGTTGGCCCTGAAGATCGAAAGCGTGTTGAGCAAGGAGAAGATCCTTGAGGTGTACATGAATCAGATCTTTCTCGGTCAGCGAGCCTACGGCTTCGCCTCGGCCAGCGAGATCTATTTCGGCAAACCGCTCAAGGAGATTTCTGTCGCCGAGGCCGCCATGCTGGCGGGTCTGCCCAAGGCCCCATCCGCCTACAACCCGGTGAGCAATCCGCGCCGCGCCCAGCAGCGCCAGCGTTACATCATCGAGCGGATGTACGACAACAACTTCATCACCAGCACCCAACGGGATGAAGCTCTGGCGCAGGAACTCAAGGTCCGCACCGTGCAGGAAGTACCCGTCCACGCCGAGTACGTCTCCGAAACCGTACGGCAATTGATCTTTAGTCAGTACGGCGAGGCCACTTACACCCGCGGCCTCAATGTCTACACCTCGGTGCTGGCCGGCGATCAGTCGACCGCTTACCGGGCTCTGCGCCGAAGCATCCTCGACTACGAAAAGCGCCAGTTTTTCCGTGGACCTGAGGCATACGTCGATCTGCCCAAGGATGTGAAGTCCCAGGACGCCCGCATCGCCGAAGCCCTTGAGGACCACCCGGATAACGCAGAACTCAAGGCCGCAGTCGCCGTGGAGGTCAGCCCCCGCAAGGTGGTCGCAGTCCTGCAAAGCGGCGAGAGCGTCACTGTCACGGGCGAGGGTCTCAAGCCGGTCGAGTCCGGTCTGTCCGACAAATCGGCCCCGAATATCCGCATCCGCCGCGGCTCGGTGATTCGCGTCGTCAAGGGCCCCAAGGGAGACTGGACCATCACCCAACTGCCCGAGGTCGAAGGCTGCTTCGTATCGCTGGACCCACGCACGGGCGAGATCCACGCACTGGTCGGCGGCTTCGACTACAACAAGAACAAGTTCAACCACGTGCTGCAGGCCTGGCGCCAGCCGGGCTCGAGCTTCAAGCCCTTTATCTATTCAGCCGCACTGGAGAAGGGATTCACGCCCTCGACCGTGATTCAGGATGCACCGATCTTCTTCGGTGCCGACACCACCGGCAGCCAGCCCTGGGAGCCGAAGAACTACGACGGCAAGTACGAAGGCCCGATGCCGCTGCGTCGCGGCCTGGCCAAGTCGAAGAACATGATCTCGATTCGAGTGCTCAACTCGATCGGACCGCGCTACGCCCAGAACTGGGCCACCCGGTTCGGGTTCGATGCCGACAAGCATCCCGCCTACCTGACCATGGCGCTGGGAGCCGGCTCGGTGACTCCGATCCAGTTGGCGACAGCCTATTCAGTGTTCGCCAACGGCGGCTACCGCGTTCAGCCCAGCCTGATCACTCGCATTACCGACGTCAACGGCCGCGTCCTGGCACAGACTCGTCCGCGTGCCCTGGATGAATCGATGCGCGCCATCGAACCCCGCAATGCCTTCCTGATGACCAGCCTGCTGCAGGAGGTCACCCGCTCCGGCACCGCCGCCCGGGCGCAGGCCACCTTGAAGCGCAGCGATATCTACGGCAAGACCGGCACCACCAACGACTCGATGGATGCCTGGTTCGCGGGCTACAACCCGACTCTGACCGCTGTGGTCTGGATCGGCTACGACACGCCGCGCAAGCTCGGCGACAAGGAAACCGGTGGCGGGCTGGCCCTGCCGGTCTGGATCGACTACATGGCCTACGCCCTGCGCAGCACCCCAATCACCGAGCCCTCAGTGCCCGAAGGCATCGTTCATATCGGAGGTGAGTGGTACTTTGAGGAGTTCACCCGAGGGGCCGGCGGCACCGCTCCGGCCGTCGCCAGCGAGGAAAAACCCGCTGCCGAACGACCTGCCCCGGCCCAACCCGCCGATGAACGCAAGGGCAGCGGGGGCTTGCTCGATCTGTTCCGCAAAACGGACTGATCAGGGCGCAGGAATCTGAAGGTTCTGTCCGGATTGCCTGCAGAGCTGCTCGGACAACAGCGAGAAGAACTCCTGTCCGGAGCGCGTATCCACCCAGCGGGCTCCGTCGTAACGAAAGTGGAAGCCTCCGGCCCGTGCCGCCAACCACAGTTCGTGCAGCGGCGGCTGGGTGTTGATGATGATCTTGCTTTGATCGGGCAGCACCAGCTCCAGCAGCCCGCCGGTTCGATGGGTATCGATATCGATCACGTCATCTTCCAGCCAACGATCGATGCAGGTTTCTATGGCGCTGAGAGCCCTGCGGGCCAGTTCGTGATAGCGGGCATCGGTCAGCGGGGCACTCCCCGAAGGGGTCCGAGCCTCAGAAGCAATGGTCATGGCAGTCGATCCTCGATAATTTGGGCATGCAGACAATGCAAATCAGTTTATCCAGCCTGTCGAGGTCCTGCCTCGCCCTGTGCGTCTTTCTGCCCTTGCTGAGCGCCTGCGGCCAGAAAGGGCCGTTGTACCTGCCTGCCACGGCAAAACCTCCTGCAGCGACCGCCTCTGCCTCCTCACCCGCCTCCCCCCGCTGATGTCTTCCTCAACCCCAACCCATAACCGGCTCTTGCCGGGTGCCCCCTTCCTGCACCGCCAGACCGACGGCACCCTGTGGTTCGAGCAGATCGACCTGAGACAACTGGCGGAGCAACACGGCACGCCGCTATATGTCTACTCGCGCCAGTCCATGTTGACTGCACTGGCGGGCTATCAGCAGGCCCTGGCCGGACGCGATCACCTGATCTGCTTTGCCGTCAAGGCCAACTCCAACATCGCCGTGCTGCAGACCTTCGCCCGGGCGGGGTGCGGCTTCGACATCGTCTCGGGCGGGGAATTGCAGCGCGTCCTGGCGGCCGGCGCCTCAGCCTCCAAGGTGGTGTTCTCGGGGGTCGGCAAGTCTCGTCATGAGATGGCACAGGCCCTTGAAGCGGGCGTGCGCTGCTTCAATGTGGAAAGCATTCCCGAACTCGACGTACTCGATGAAGTGGCCCGAGCCCATGGGGTGCGTGCGCCGATCAGCCTGCGCGTCAATCCGGATGTCGATGCCAAGACCCACCCCTACATTTCAACCGGACTGAAGGGCAACAAGTTCGGTATAGCGCACACCTTCGCCCCCGAGATGTATCAGCGGGCCGCAGATCGAGCCGGCCTGCAGGTGACTGGCATCGATTGCCATATCGGCTCGCAGATCACCGAGGTGGCCCCTTATCTGGACGCACTCGAGCGCGTGCTCGATCTGGTCGAGACCGTTGAAGGCCATGGCATGGCACTACATCACCTCGACCTCGGGGGCGGGCTGGGCATCTCCTACGCTGATGAAACGCCGCCGACCCCGTCTGAGTTGTTCACGCCGCTGCTGGCACGCATCGACGCCCGTGGGCATGCCCATCGTCAGATCCTGATCGAGCCCGGGCGCTCCCTGGTCGGCAATGCCGGCGTCCTTCTGACCGAGGTGATGTTCCTCAAGCCCGGCGAACAGAAAAACTTCTGCGTGGTCGACGCCGGCATGAACGATCTGATGCGTCCAGCGATGTACGAAGCCTGGATGGACATCGTCAACTGCCAGAACCGCCCGGAGTCCACCGCTTCAATTTGGGATGTGGTCGGGCCGGTCTGCGAATCGGGCGATTGGCTTGGACGCGACCGTCAGCTGTCCGTTCAACCGGGAGACCGTCTGGCCGTTCTGTCGGCGGGCGCCTACGGCATGAGCATGTCCAGCACCTACAACACGCGGGGCCGTGCGGCCGAAGTCATGGTCGATGGCGCGCAGTCCTGGCTGATCCGGACGCGGGAAACAACCGCTGACCTGATCCGACTGGAACACTTGCTGCCCTAATAGCGCACCGCGAATCGCGCCGGGAGGGTGGTCAGCGAATCACCCGACCGTCGGCGACCAGTTCGACATTTCTGTAGCGGGCCTGGGCCTGCGATGACGTGTTGTCGCTGTCGGTCATGACGGCCATACCGATCAGCCGACCGGGTTCTTCGCCAAAGGCGCGTTTGTAGTCGGCGACGATGTCGCGCTCATAGCTCAGCCACTGACCGAGTCGAGACGGGCCACTTTCCAGCACCACATCGCGGATGCGGTCGGTTCGCGGATTGACGATCACCGAGCCCGGCTCGGCCTTGTTGTCCCAGACATACATCAGGGTGGCGAAGGGGGGCCGCTCACCAGTGAGCAGCTCTGCCGTATCGAACAGGGCCTGGTTGCGTAGCGACAGCTTGTTGTGATCGCCGTCGAAAGCCAGGATCACGCGAACCGGGGCATCTTCGCCGTCGGTCCGGGTCAGATCGGCACCTTCAATCAGATGCTTCACCTGCCAGGAGAAGCGGACTTTCGGACCATCACAGGTATCGATGTTGATCGCCCGGCGCAACATGCTGGCTGACCGGTCCGAGCTGGCCTCAATCACCCGATCTGAGCCCTGGTCCATCAGTTGATACTGGGTCACTCGCTTGCCAGGAAGCGGCACTGGTTGCCATGAGGTTCCTGCAAACTCAGCCGCCGGCGCTGCTTCCGAGTGCCGATGTGCACAGCCTACCGTTGCCGTGACCACAGCACCGATCGCCAGCAGCAGCCCGATTCGCCGATAGACAGAGAACTTCATCAATTGATGCTCCGAAACGGAAAAAACCCTGCCGCAAGCGACAGGGTTTTTGATCAGTTCAAACCCTGACCCAGTTTGGGTCGGGAGATCGAAGGCTGATGATTAGAACGAGTGCATCACGCCAGCGCCGACGTCGGTCCTGTCCTTATCGCTGTTACCAGCATCAGACAGCTTGCCATAGTTGGCGTACAGCGAGGTACGGCCGCTCAGCTTGTGCTGATAACCCAGACCCAGAACCTTCTTGTCCGACGGATCGGTCGCACCGACAGCCGTCGAGCCGCCTTGCGCCTGAACACCGTAATGCGCCCACACCGAGCCATTGGCACCGATCGGTGCACGAACACCAACCAGGAAAGCGTTCTGGCTGAAAGCATTGGTCAGGTTGCGACGCTGTCCGTTTTCAACGTTAGCGAAGAACTTTGCAACACCCGCATCAAACGAAGCGCTCACCAGAACCAGATCACCCTTCTGACCAACGCCGCGGTCTACGGCGGTACGCACGTCCAAAGGACCAGCGACGTACTTCAGGCCGAAAGTGTGACCATGAGAAACGGTCTGGTTAGGCGGCGTGGTGGTTGCACCTGTAGTCGCCTCCGGCAGAACCACATCCAGCGAAGCAGTCAGGCCAGCGATGCTGGGAGTGCTGTACTGCAGAGTGTTGCGGGAAAACACGTGTGCACAACTTGTCGGGTTGACCGCATTCGTCGGTGCCGGGGTTACACCCGTAGCAGTCGCAGCAGCAGCCGGATCGCAAGCATCAAACGCCAGAACCGTATAAGCATGGGAATTCGAACCGCCCTTGGTGCCGTTCGGAGTCTGGTGCGCCTTGA
>DALYHR010000072.1:0-6211 GCA_031970775.1 Burkholderiaceae bacterium
CGAAATCGCTCATCTTCAGACCCTGGATCTGATCGATCGTCGAGGAGGCCCAGCGCGCGCTGGGCTCGCCCTGGACATACAGATCCGAACCGATATCGGCCACATACAGACCATAGCGCTGCATCGCCTGGACCAGCGCGCGGGTCTGTGCGCTCCAGTGGAAGGGAATCTGGAAATCGCTGCGCAGCCGCAGCAGCGCCCCGAGCGGGATGCCGCCCTTGACGACATTGCCGGCCGCATGGGTCGCCGGCCAGACGGCCTGACGGTCCAGTACGCCGTCGCGGAAGGTCACTCGCAGTGCATGGCGGATCTCGCCGGCAGCCGCCTCGTCAGCACGGGCCAGCAGCGGCAGAATCGGCAGTCCGGCCGCGTCGGCCGACGTCCAACCCTCCGGCCGCATCGACAGTTTGTTCAAGTCCCAGGACGCCGTGGAGTAGGCCTGCCAGCGGCCATTGACCTGGTAGGCGAAATAGCTTTCCCACAGCCGGCAACTGCCCTGATCAACCACCAGCACATGGCGGTCGCCGCAGCGCTGCGGATCGTTGCAACGGCCGTGCTCGGCCTTGATCTGGCTGTCGAGCGGAAAGGGGAACCGCCGCTCGGCCAGCGGCACGGTATCGCAGCCTTGCCGGACCTGGATCACCCCTGACTTCATCACGCCGCAGTCACTCTCGCCCGGCACCCCGGCGCCATTGCCGTCACGTGGATCGGTGATTTCGTAGCTCACCACCGGCCACAGCGTGCTGGCGGAAGTGCCATCAATCAGGTTGTAGGGAATGCCGTAGTAGGTGTCGGTCTGCGTGGCGTTCTCGTTGGTGCCCCAGTCGGCATGGAGCTTGCGCGACTTGCCGATCGAACTGATCCACTTGATGCTGTTCGGATGAGCCGGGAAGCGCAGCGAATCATCGATGCGCTGATTAAAGACGGCCGAGTCCGGAAAGACCGAACACCGACCCAGCGTCGGCGCCGCGCTGACTGAACCCGCGCTCAGGGCGAACGCCAGCAGGGCTGCCGCAGCAGGCACGCAAGAAAGCTTGGACATGACGGGACTCCGCAATCAACGACAACGGCGGCATGGTACGCAGCGGGATGTCTGCAAATTGCGGCGCGTTGTAACCGGACACGCCCGGACTGTGAGCGAGTTCTCGCCCTCAGAGCCCCTCGGCGACCAGCGCATCACGCACCGCGCCGAGCTGTCGCCGCGAAACCGCCAGCCATTCATCGACCCCAGCGATGCGCACCGCCCAGGTTTCGCTGCCGTCGCCCTCGTCGACCCCCTCCATCACGCGACGCGCCAATTCACGCACCGCCAGCCGCGACACCAGGGCATTGCGATGGATGCGCAGGAAGCGCGGCCCGAGCCGTGCTTCCAGCTCGGTCAACGACTCGTCGAGCACGAAGATGTGCTGCGCCGTACGCAGCGTGACGTACTTGAGTTCCGCCTTGAGATAGAGCACCTCAGTCAGCGGCACCCGCACCACCTGCCCGCGCACGCTGACCACGATGGCCGGCTCCTCGTGCAGTCCAACGGGTTCTTCGGCAGAGCGTCCGGACGATGATGTGCCGGCCATCTGGCTGTGCAGACTCTGGCCGAGACGATGCATCGCGCGCAGCAACGCTTCCTGCAGCCGCACCCGCCGCACCGGTTTGGTCAGGTAATCGACTGCATCGACTTCGAAGGCCGCCAGCGCATGTTCGGGATGCGCCGTCACGAAGATCACCGCCGGCGGGGTCGACCACTGCCGCAACCGCTCGGACAGAGCCAGCCCGTCCAGTCCGGGCATGCGGATATCGAGCAGCAGCACATCGGCCCGGTGCTGGGCAAGCCACTGCAGGGCCGCCGAAGCACTACTGACTTCGCCGACGACCTTGACCGCGGGCATCACGCAGTCAGCCAGCAACTGGCGCAGACGCAGTCGCGCCAGGGGTTCGTCATCGACCAGCAGCACTTGAAGCATGAGCGATCAGCGCCCGGTCAGCGGCACGGCAATACGCACTCTGAAGCCGCTGGAGCCGATGCGGCTGACCTCGAAACGCAGGCTGACGTCGTGCAGCAGGATCAGCCGCTCGCGCACATTGCGCAGCGCCACGCCAAGCCCGGCCTTACTCGGAGCGGGCGGAATGGAATTGCTGATCTCGATGCGCGCCTGACCCTGGCGGGCCCGTGTGCGAATGCGGATCTCTCCGCCAGTCTCGGACGGCTCGATGCCATGCTTGACAGCGTTCTCGACCAGGGGCTGCAGCACCAGGACCGGCAGCAGGGCGGCATGGGCGGCCGGGTCGAGTTCCCAGCGCACGGTCATCCGGTCTCCGAAACGAACTTTTTCAATTTCCAGATAGCGTTTGGCCAGCGCCAGCTCCTCACCCAGCGTCTGCGAAGCCGAACTGCTGGCCAGCGCCGCGCGGAACAGCTCGGCCAGATCCTCCATCACAGCCTCAGCCCGCCCCGGGTCGGACCGCACCAGCGCAATGGCGCTGTTGAGCGCATTGAAGAGGAAATGCGGTTGGATGCGCGACTGCAACTCGGCCAGCCGAGCCGCGGTGGCAGCAGGAAGCTGCAGCCCGGCACGTTGCCTCAGCCACAGGAAGAGCGCTGCCGACAGCGCCATGCCGGTGGCCACCGGAGGCCACCAGTCCAGCGCCAGCACGGGTGCGAGATCGAGCAAAACCATTTGCCCCCAGGCATAGCCCGCCGAAACTGCTCCGAGCACGACGGCCGACACCCACTGCCCGGCCACAGTTTGCGCAGCCAGATGCCGGCGGGCTGCACAAGCCACCACCAGCCAGGCCAAGGTGGCAGGCAGGGTGATGGCAGCCGCCACAGCACCATCGGTCAGCCAGTTGCGCCAGCTCGAACTGGTGAACATCAGTCCCAGCGCGACCGTCGCATGAACGAACAAAATAGCCCGCATCACCACGCCGACGTGGCAAACATCGAAGGCCGACTGCGCCAGCTTGACAGCCCGCACCACCGGCCCCCCGGTGCCGCCGAACCACCCCCAGGAGGCCGGACGCACGTGCCCACGGCCCTCGCCTTGACCGGGTCGATCGGACATCAGGGTGGAGATCGGCGCACCGCTGCCTGCACGTGCCTCTGCAGGCAGATGCGTGCTGACCTCGACCGACGACTGGCCCGGTGCCGGGCGCACCAAAGGCTGAGTCGGTTCGATCGGGAAATCCAGCAGGGGGTCTCGATTCGGCATCGACAACGGAAACGCTCGGGAAAAGATGACGTTCTTGGAAAATCTGCTGCCCACCGCCGCTGCCGAACGCGGCCGGACCCGCAGGACGGACCTGTCGGGCAGGTCCAACAGGGATCTCTACAATCTCACGGATTGTCGCCAACCGCGTGACAAATTCGCATCTTATTCACTCCGGTAGCGTTTGCGGCCGCAGATTCTCCGGCTTCCGCCTGAATCCGGGACTTGACTTCAGATCAATTCGCTGATTCCGTCGCCCCTCTGACTCCGATTCCTCTGTACAGATTCATGAGCACCAACCAACTCGACAAGAAATCCCAGGCTTGGTCGGCCCTGTTTTCCGAACCGATGAGTGAGCTGGTCAAGCGCTACACCGCCAGCGTGTTCTTCGACAAACGGCTGTGGCAGGCCGATATCGACGGCAGCCTGGCGCACGCCGAAATGCTGGCCGCGCAGGGCATCATCAGCGCGCAGGATCTGGCCGATATCCAGCGCGGCATGAACCAGATCCGCAGCGAGATCGAGGCCGGCAGCTTCGAGTGGAAGCTCGATCTGGAAGACGTGCACCTCAACATCGAAGCGCGCCTGACCAGCCTGGTCGGCGACGCCGGCAAGCGCCTGCACACCGGCCGCTCGCGCAACGACCAGGTCGCCACCGACGTGCGGCTGTGGCTGCGCGGCGAGATCGACGGCATTGCCGAACTGCTGGCCGACATGCAGCGGGCGCTGGTCCATGTCGCCAGCCAGAACGTCGAGGTGATCCTGCCCGGCTTCACGCACCTGCAAGTCGCCCAGCCGGTCAGCTTCGCGCACCACCTGCTCGCTTACGTCGAGATGTTCGCGCGTGACGCCGAGCGTCTGGCCGATCTGCGCAAGCGCGTCAACCGTCTGCCGTTGGGCTCGGCGGCTCTCGCCGGCACCAGCTACCCGCTCGACCGCGAACGCGTCGCCCGCACGCTGGGGTTTGAAGCGGTGTGCCAGAACAGCCTGGATGCCGTCAGCGACCGCGACTTCGCCATCGAGTTCACCAGCTTCGCCACGCTGGTGATGGTGCACGTCTCGCGCCTGGCCGAGGAAATCGTGGTCTGGATGAGCCAGAACTTCGGCTTCATCAACCTCTCGGACCGCTATTGCACCGGCTCGTCGATCATGCCGCAGAAGCGCAACCCGGACGTGGCCGAGCTGGCGCGCGGCAAGTCGGGCCGCGTCGTCGGCCATCTGATGGGCCTGATCACCCTGATGAAGGGCCAGCCGCTGGCCTACAACAAGGACAACCAGGAAGACAAGGAGCCGCTGTTCGACACCGTCGACACGGTGCGCGACACGCTGCGCATCATGGCCGAGATGATCGGCGGCGAAGTCTCCAGCGATGGTTCGCGCTCCGGCGGCCTGACCGTCAAGAAAGCCGCGATGGAAGCCGCCGCGCTCAAGGGCTACGCCACCGCGACCGATCTGGCCGACTACCTGGTCAAGAAGGGCCTGCCCTTCCGCGATGCCCACGAGGTGGTGGCACACGCCGTCAAGGACGCGATTGCGCTGGGCAAGGATCTCTCCGAGCTGCCGCTGGAAACGCTGCAAGGCTACGACGCCCGCATCACGGCCGATGTCAGCGAAGCGCTGACGCTGGCCGGCTCGCTCAACGCCCGCTCGACGCTGGGCGGCACCGCGCCGGTGCAGGTGCGCGCGCAGATCGCACGGCATCAGGCTCGGCTGGGCTGAGAACGTCATGAGTGGCAACCCCTGTCTGAGCTGCGGCGCCTGCTGCGCCAGCTTCCGGGTGGATTTTTCTGCCGAGGAACTGCAGTCGGCCGGGGGCTGCGTGCCCGACGGGCTGGCAGTCGATCTGCTGCCCGGGCTGATGCGCATGCGCGGCACCGACCACGCCCGGCCGCGCTGTGCCGCGCTGACCGGCAAGGTCGGTGAAAAAGCCAGCTGCGGTATCTATGAATGGCGTCCGGGCCCGTGCCGTGAATTTGGCGAGCGGGTGCCGATGGGCGTGGCTGACGAAGCCTGCAACCGCGCCCGTCGCCTGCACGGCCTGCCTCCGCTGGGCTGAGAGGAAGGGCACGTGCCCCGCGTGCCCCCCGCCGATGGAGCCCGTCTGTTGCAAAGCGGCTGCAGGCCGCCCGCCCGGCCATCGCTTGGCGGTGTTAAATGGGTCACGCCCTCAGCTGCGAATGTCGAATCGGCCCGCCTGCAACACCCACTTACTTCGGGGATTCCTAGACTGACTTCCGTCACGGAGTCAGTCAATGCCACGCCTCAGCCTTCTCGCCGCTTCCCTGTTGCTTGCCCTGGGCATGAACGGATGCAATGGCAGCGGATCCGAGAACGCCCCCGCCAGCAGTTATCGGGGTCGCCTGGTGGATGACCTCATCCTGGGCGCCACCGTCTACTGCGATCAGAACAGCAACGGCAGCCTGGATGCTGGAGAGATCTCGACCCGCAGCGACGCCCGAGGCGAATTCACCCTCCCGGCCGGCTGTGGCGGACTGATTGCCACGGTGGCGGGCACCGGCATCGACCGCACCACGCTCAGACCCCCGGCGGGAACCTACCGAGCCCGACCCGGTTCAGCCATCGTTTCGCCCTGGACCACGCTGCAGGTCGACAGCGGTCTGGACGCGCAATCGATCCGACCAGTGATGATGCGATTGGGCTTCGGTGACGTCGATCCGTCGACCTTTGATCCGACCGCCCCCGCTGGCGCCATCGCAGCCACGGCGGCCGCCAAGATCCTCAACGACCTGGCTGACATCGCCGCCGCCAGCGGTTCCGACCCGGATGTGGCCTTCCATGCCGCAGCGCGCAGCCTGGCGGCCGAGCTGTCCACCCCGGTGACACCGGCCGACACGCCTGCGGCGGTGCTGCGTGACCCGGCTCGGCGCTCCGCCCTGATCCATGCCGTCGCGTTGCAGGGCTTGCAGGGCGTGAGCCGCTGGAGCGAAGCCGAACGCGAACAGGCTGTGCGCATCGCCACCGCCTCGATCACCCAGGCCGTGCAGGACATA
>DALYHR010000072.1:6223-9009 GCA_031970775.1 Burkholderiaceae bacterium
GGCTCAGGCCGCGAGCCGCGTCCGCAACACCACGGCTGCCCAGATCATCGCGACCACTCCCCTGGCGGATGCGGCGGCGGTCAGCGTGGCCGAGCAGAGCGCACAGGCTGCGGTTCAGAGCGTCGATTACCTGTATCTGCCTGCGCCGATCCTGTCGATGACTCGACCGGAAGGGCGGCAGGACTATCCGATCGAGGCCTTCACCGGCGCCGGACTCGATCTGAGTGGCATGAAGCTGCGGGATCTGGGTCAACTCGAGATCCCGCTGGCGGCCACGCCTTACGGACTGCCCGTCGAACCGACCCGGGTGTCGGTGGCCCTGGTGATCACCCGGCCAGACAACGCCCAACAGCTCGAACTGCTGGTCGAGCCGGTCGAACTGTTCCGGCAGGCCGACGGCAGCCTGGTCAGCCGTCTCGGCCCTGATGCCCGACTGCACGCCTGGGGCCGCTCGATCACCGGCATCGAATTGGCCACCGGAGCCAACCCGATCGCGCTGTCCGGGCTCAGCCCGGTCACCTCGCAGGGGGTATCACTCGGCCTGGGGCCGCAGTGGCTGCAGCAACTGCTGGCCGAGCGATTCATCACCCAGAACCGGGCCGTCAACAGCCTGCTGAGTCAGTCGGGGCAGTTCGACATTCGCATCGTGCTGGGCGGCCTCGAACTGCGCGCAACCGATGCCAGCAACCCCTGGCCGGCCACACCCGTGACCTTGAGCGGGCTTGACCGCACCCTGATGGGATCAAGCCTGAGCGGTCATCTGCGTCTCTGAGTCCGCCGCAACACCACCTCACTTCGATTCAGCCGCATTCGGCAGTCGCCAAGTGCCGCGACTGCCGCGACAATCGCGTCTTTTCGACTCGGACACGATCTGCCGCGCATGGGCACATCAGGGACAGCCACCGCACGACGGAACCGCCTCCGCACGGCCCTGACCGTACGCGGCGCGATGCTGTCCGCGCTGGCCCTGGCCCTGCTGGTCGCCCTGCTCTACCCGCCCCGCGTTCTTGCCGCATCAGCCACCGCTGCCGCCCCACCGCCTTCATCGGCTGCCTCGTCCGTCGAGGAGGACCCTGACGGACGACTGGTGACCTGGAACCTCGAGATCGACGCCCCGGAGGAGCTGCGCCCGCTCTTGCAGCAGTACCTGGATCTGGCGCGCTTCCAGCGCCACGGCGACGACCGCATCACCCGAGGTGAACTCAACCGGCTGCTGGCGGCCACCCCGTCCCAGGCCCGCAGCCTGCTCGAAACCGTGGGCTACTTCCGGGCCGACGTGCATGTCTCCGCCGCCGTGGACCCCGGCCTGGGACCGCAGGTCGATCTGGGTCCGCTGCGCCGCTGGCTCGAACAGTTCGACGTACTGACACCCTTGACGCGGCCCCGCACGCCCACCGCCATGCGGGTCAGCCTTCGCGTCGACCCCGGACCCCTGGTGCGGGTCCGTGCTGTCCGGATCGAGGTGCGGGGCCCGCTGGCGCAGGCCGCCGCCGCTGAGCCCCCGGAAACCGAATTCCTGCAAACCCCGGAAGTGGAGGTTCCCTCTGCTCGCGAAGTCATTCGTCGTCTGCAGGATCGCTGGGCGCTGCCCGTCGGGCAGGCGCTGATCCAGGCCGACTGGAGCGATGCCAAGGCGCGCAGCGTCGCCCTGGCCCGAGCCGAGGGCTACGCCTCGGCCACCTGGGTCCGGACCGAGGCCCGACTGGACGCTCAACGCGAGCACGCCGAGTTGCACCTGGTGCTCGACAGCGGCCCGCTCTATCGCATCGGCGAGATCACGATCAATGGCCTGGAACATGTCGATGCCGATTCGGTCCGCCATCTGCTGACCTTCGAAGTCGGAGCCCCGCTGCGCGAGCGGGCACAACTCGATTTTCAGGACCGGCTCATCAAGACCAGCCTGTTCGAGACCATCGGCGTCAGCGCGCCGCCGGATCCGGCCCGCCCGCACGCCGTACCGGTGCGCGTCAATCTGCGCGAACGCTCGCTGCACCAGATCACCCTGGGTCTGGGTGTGTCGGACACCGCCGGTCCGCGGGTCACGCTCGAACACCTGCACCAGCGCTTTGCCGGCCTGCCCTGGCAGGGCAAAAGCAAGCTGCAGATCGGTCGCACCGAACGCCTGGCCTCGCTGGATCTGACCTCCTATCCGGTCCCTGGCCCCTATCGGAACCTGCTCTCGGCCACCCTGACCCAGACCGAGGCCGGAGGGCTGCTGGTCAACAGCGAACGGATCCGGGCCGGTCGAACCCAGGACGGCGAGCGCATCGAACGGCTGTACTACCTGGAGTGGCAGCGCGCCATGACCCAGCCCGTCAGCACCGGGCTGATCACCGACGACACCTCGTCGATCACCGTCAACTATCAGTGGGTCTGGCGCGAACTTGATCACCCGATTCTGCCCACCCAGGGCTATAGCGTCTCGGCCGAGGCGGGCTTCGGCCGCTCCTTCCACACCGAGACCGACAGCGGCTATTTCGGACGCGGGCTGACGCGACTGACGGGTTACTGGCCGCTGGGCAAGTCCTGGTTCTCGCAGGGACGTCTTCAGGCCGGGCAGGTCATGTCCCTGGACAGCACCACCGTGCCGTATACCCTGCTATTCCGCGCTGGCGGCGATGACTCAGTCCGCGGCTACGCCTATCAAAGCCTCGGCCCGAACGCGGCCGACGGCACCTCCATCGGCGGCCGGGTCCTGGCCACGACCAGTTTTGAGGTGGGGCGCCCCTTCACCCGCAATACGCCCGCCTGGTGGTGGGTGATCTTCCACGACGCCGGGCAGGCCG
>DALYHR010000073.1:0-8905 GCA_031970775.1 Burkholderiaceae bacterium
GCCGAAGCCTTCGCCGAGCATCTGCACCAGCGCGTGCGCACCGAGCTGTGGGGCTACGCCGCTGATGAAGCGCTCTCCAACGAAGACCTGATCGCCGAGAAATATCGCGGCATCCGCCCGGCTCCCGGCTATCCGGCCTGCCCGGATCACCTCGTCAAGCGCGCGATGTTCGAGGTGCTCGACGCGCCCGCGATCGGCATGGGCCTGACCGAGAGCATGGCGATGACACCGGCCGCCTCAGTCAGCGGTTTCTACCTCGCCCACCCGGAAGCGACCTACTTCAACGTTGGCCGCATCGGTGAGGATCAGCTGACCGACTACGCTGCTCGCGCCGCGCTGGACGAAGCTGAAGCGCGCCGGGCGCTGGCGCCAGTGTTGGGCTGAAGAGGAACTCCAGCAGCCGGGCTCACGAGAGCCCCGGCCATGCCGAAGTGATTTAGTGGCCGCCGCGCTTGTTGCGGGACAGATCAACCCCGAGCTGCTTGAGCTTGCGGTAGAGGTGGGTGCGCTCCAGCCCGGTGCGCTCTGCAACGCGGGTCATGCTGCCGTTTTCGGTCGCCAGATGGAACTCGAAATAGGCCTTCTCGAACGCATCGCGGGCTTCGCGCAGCGGACGATTCAGCGCAAAGGACTGTTCCGAGGACGGATTGAGTCCGTTGACCCCGGCTGTCAAACCCTCCGGCCGCGCGTAGGCCGCAGTGGCAGAGGCAGAAGCAGCGGCTGGAACCGATAGGGCATTCAGCTCGGCCGCGTGGGCCTGACTGCGCTCCACAGCGCCGGGATGCGCTGAAGCGGTGGCCGCCTGCAGACGCGGTCCCGGGCGGGTCAGCCCCTGCTCGACCGCACGAAGCAGCTTTTGCAGGGTGATCGGCTTTTCCAGAAAGGCCACCGCACCGTATTTGGTGGCCTCGACCGCCGTGTCGATGGTGCCGTGGCCGGACATCATGATCACGGGCATGCCGAGTTGAGCGTTGGCGCTCCACTCCTTCAGGAGGGTAATGCCGTCAACATCCGGCATCCAGATATCGAGCAAAACAAGGTCGGGCTTCTGCCGATCGCGAGCGGCACGGGCCTGGGCGGCGTTTTCTGCAACCTCGACGGAATGTCCCTCGTCGGTGAGGATCTCGTGCAGCAGCGCCCGGATCCCGAGTTCATCGTCGACGACAAGTATGGTGGCCATGGAATTCAGGTTACCCTTGTGCCGATGGGCGGCGTTGAGTGGGTGAGCCGGCCGACGCGGAAAGCGCGGTCGAGGCTGGCCCGGATCGATCAAATGTTATCGAAACTTGCGCGCCGATCCCCGTGAATTCACCACCAATTCCCGTACTTTCACCCCCCAGATTCTGCAGTCTGACGCGTGCGCCGTGCTCGTCGGCGATTTTCTTCACGACTGCCAACCCCAGCCCGGTTCCCTTGGGCTTGGTGGTGACGTAGGGCTCAAAGGCGCGCTTGAGCACCTTGTCGGCAAAACCGGGACCGTTGTCGATGATCTGCAGACGCACCGGCCGCGTCGATGCAGCAGCGCTGTCTGCACCGATCAACTCGGTACGCACCAGCACCCGCCCCTCGGGACGGCTGGCCACAGCATCCATCGCGTTCTGGACAAGGTTGTGGATCACCTGACGCAACTGGGTCGGATCGCCCTGGATGGCCGGCAGTTCCGGGAACAGTTCGGCCCCGAGCAGGCCGGTCTCGCTGGCGTTGCCGTAGAGGGCCAGCACCTCGTTGACCAGTTCGTTCAGATCCAGCGGCACCAAGGTAGCCGCTGGCAGCCGGGCGTAGTCGCGGAATTCGTTAACCAGCTGCTTCATCGACTGCACCTGCGCCACGATGGTGGCGACCGAGCGGGTCAGCAGTTGGCGGTCAGTGCCTTCGAGACGGGATTCGAGCTTGTGCTCCAGCCGTTCGGCCGAAAGCTGGATCGGTGTCAGCGGATTCTTGATCTCGTGGGCCAGTCGGCGAGCCACTTCCGCCCAGGCCACACTGCGCTGGGCTGACACCACGTCGCTGATGTCGTCGAAGACGATCAGTCGAGCCCCATCGGGCAGAGACGCACCGCGCACCAGCAAGGTCAGCTCCCCGTGCTCGGCCGAAGGCTGGAGCTGCAGGGATTCCTGCCAGTGATCTTCCGGTGTTGCGTCATCGTGTTCATGGGCGTGAGAAGCAAAGCGTTCCTCGATCACCCGGGCGAAGTCGGCCAACCCAGGCACTTCCCCCAACCGCCGGCTGTCTCCAGGGGCGAGGGGCACCTTCAGAATACGGATCGCCCCCGGGTTGACTGTATCCATCTGTCCGGAAGCGTCGAAAACGATCACACCTGCAGTGAGGTTGTCGAGAATCGTTTGCAAATGCATGCGCGCACTTTCCAGATCGCTCAGGCTGAGCTGCAGGCGTGAGCGCGCATCGGCCAGCTGTTCGGTCATGCTCGCAAAGGCGCGCGTCAGCCCGCCGAGCTCGTCGCGGGACGCGAAGACGGCCTTGGGGCGCAGGTCACCCTCTGCCACCTCGCGCACCCCTTCCGCCAACACCAGCATCGGCTGAGCCAGCTGCTGGCCGATCGTCGCAGCGATCAGCATGGCGCAGAACAGCGCCAGGATCATCGTCAGCGTCAGCGTGCCGATATACATCTTGCGCAGCCCCTGACGGCCCAGGGCGCGCTGCTGGTACTCGCTGTTGGCGCTCTGAACTGCCAGCGCGTTGGCAACCAGTTCTGCGGGAATCACCCGCACCACCCGCAGAAAGTGATCCTGCCGCTCCAAGGTGAACCCGGCCGACGGGATCCAGGCCAGGGCACTCAGCCGCGCCTCGACCGGGGGCGCATTGCCCGGGTGTTCCTCCAGGCCTTCCATCGCGACATGAACCTGCGTCTGTCGAGCCGTCCGGAACTGGGATGGCGGCGGGCGATCCGGTAACAGGCCCTGGCCGATCGCCTCGCCGGTGGAAGCCAGCATCTGTCCGGAGCCGGAGTACAGCGTCACGCTGCGCGCCGAGAGCTGATCACGCAGCCGCTCAAGAGAGAGCACATCGCCGCGCATCACCGGCTCAGCGGCCATGCGCTCCGCCACGGCCCGAGTCTTGTCCCCAAGATCGCGACTGAGCACTTGCAGCGTGCTGCGTCCGAGCCCGAGCCCGGCTTCGAGCGCCTGCTCAACCTGAACATCGAACCAGCTCTCGATGCTGCGGGAAACGAACTGATACGACACGACATAGATCAGCAACCCCGGCAGGGCGCCGACCAGCGTAAAGGCGGCAGCCAGCTTGAACAGCAGTCGGCTACCGAACTGCCCCTGGCGAATCCGCGTCAACAGGCGCCAGCCCGTGACGGCGATCATCACACCCAGTGTCACCGTCACACCAATATTGGCGACCAGCAGCCACTCGAAGTGCTCCTGAAAACGCGCCTGGTTGCTGGTGGCAATCGTCAACAGGAACAGCAGCGCCAGCGCAGCACCCAACGTCGCGCCCAGCACGGTCAGACCGAGCCAGCGAGGTGGGCGCAGAACCCGGGTGATCATCGGGCGGGCAGCAGATCGAGCGAGCGATCGATCTGCAGATGCCACTCCGGTCGGGAGCTGATCGTCAGCTGCATCGGGCGGGGCAGCTGACTGACATCGAGCCGGTAACTGAAATTCAGCACCAGAGGCGCCTCGTCGACTCCGGACGGCAGCGCCTCGGCTATCTGCCAATTACGACTGCGCTGCACCGCCCTTAAGGCCTCCGCCAAAGTGGCATGCGTCTGGGAGAGTCCGCCGAGACTGACCCGGTAGTTCTGCGTCAATGGCTGGTAGCTCATCCGCCAGATGCGCCGCGTTTCGACCAGCACCTTGTCAAACCAGTACCAGCGCGGTCGCTGCAACTCGGCCTCGGCGACGAAATACAGCGCCACACCGTGCTGCAGGGCGCCCTCCACGCCAGGCGGCAGCTCAAAGCGAGTCTCGAAGGACAGCGTCACCCCCCCGTCGACCCGCCGGGCCTCGATGTGCTGCAGTTCGATGGGCTCGGGTCGCGCGGCCCGAAGCGGCGACATGCTCAGCCCCAGCCCGACGAGCAGGCAGCACAGCACCGCCCGACGCCGCAAGGGTGCAGGGCCACGACGAGGCAGTGGCGGCGACACGGACACAGGAAATACCGGGATCGTGCGGATCGAGCAGTTCAGACAAATCGGACAGCTGTGAACTTCAGGAGGCAGAGGCAGGCTTGTCGAGCCGTGCGTAATAGAAGCCGTCACTCGGCGCGCGTGCATCCGCCACGGAAGCACCGGCATTTTCGACGACAGGCAGCAGATGTCCGGGCGCTGGATGGCGGATCACCCCGGCTGTTCGTTGCATGAACGCAACGATTTGGTGTTCACCCTCATCTTGAAACACCGAGCAAGTTGCGTAGATCAGACGCCCGCCCGGTTTGAGCAGGGGCCACAGGGCATCAAGCAGTCCGCGCTGCGTGCGAACCAGGGCCGTCACATCCTCAGGCCGGCGCAGCCAACGGATGTCCGGATGCCGACGCACGATGCCCGAGGCACTGCAGGGCGCATCGAGCAAGATGGCATCGAAGGGCTGGCCGTCCCACCATTGATCCGTGCGAGCAGCATCGGCGGCGATCAGTCGGGCCTGGGCACCCAGGCGGGCCAGGGTCTCTTCGACCCGCACCAGACGCCCGGCATCGACATCCAGCGCAGTCACGTGCAGATCCGGCATCAACTCCAGCAGATGCGCAGTCTTGCCCCCCGGTGCAGCACAGGCATCCAGCACCCGACTGCCGGGAGCGAGCCGGTCCGCCCCCTGCCCGACCAACAGCGGCGCGGCCCATTGGGCCGACAGATCCTGCACCGAGACATCCCCCTGGGCGAAACCGGGCAGACGGGTCACCGCGCAGGGCTGATCCAGCCAGACCGCCTGCGGCCCCGTCACACGGGCGGCGATACCGGCCTCGGTCAATCGGGACAGATAAGCTTCGGCGCTGCCCCGGCCGGCATGAACTCGCAGCGTCATCGGCGCCGGGCTCTGCGAAGCGGCCAGAATCGGCTCCCACTGCTGAGGCCAGTCCTGCATCAGCTTCTTGCGCCACCAGTCGGGGAACAGGGTCCGCGCCACCTCGTCGCGGGCCTGCAGGACCGGGACAAGTTGATCGCGCTCACGCAGAAACCGACGCAGCACGGCGTTGACGAATCCGGCGCTGGGGGCATGGCGGCGACGCACGCACTGCACGGCCTGATCGACCAGGGTGTGCGGCGCGTAGGGCAATTCGTCCGTCCCGGTGGGCCACAACAGTGCCAACGCCACCTGCAGCACAGCGTCAACCGCCGGAGCGGGCGCCTTGCTGACCAGATGTTTGCGGGCGGCCCGGGCACCGCCCTGCCAGCGCAAGGCATGAAAAGCCAGGGACTGCACACCGGGGCGCAGCGCCGGATCGACGCGGGCCAGCACATCGGTCAGGGATCGCCCCTGGCGGATCACCGCATCCAGGGCATCGGCAGCCGCAGCCAGCAGCGCCGAGAGCGGCACGGAAGACTGAGGGGCGGAACGGGGTGAGGAGGAAGCATTCACCCGCTCGAGTCTAGCCGTCAGGACTGACGCGGCTGACAGGTTCAGACGACGGTGGCCGAGAACTCCAGCGCTTCGAGTCGGGCCGGAATCGGCGTACCCAGCAGGCAACAGACGATGCGCATCGCCTCTACCGCAGCGGAGGGAACACTGGTCTGCCGACCGAAGGCTCGCACCCAGGTCTCGACGATGCGGATACGCGCAGGCTCGGCCAGCGACTGCAACTCGGACAACGCCACCACCAGTCGATCACCATCCGGGCTGCCTCGCGGCCCGCCAGCCAGCGCAGCCATACCGACATCGGAGAGGTTCTCACACAGGATGGCGTCCAGAACCTGCAGGTACCAACCTTGACCCGAATCGTTTTCGGCCGATTGCGGCCCGCCATCCAGCAGGCGCATCAGGTAGGCGGTCCAGTCCAGCATCGCGATGCGTTGCGACACGCTCAGATCCAGCGGACCCCGCCGGGCGCGGCCCCGGCGCATCCCCAGCGTCCCGCCCAAAACCTGCAGTGATCGACTGAATCGCCGCACCGGGCCCGCCGCCGGACGGTCAGGCTCGGCGTTCGGTGCTTCCGCCCGTGCCTCATGAAGTTCGTTGCGGGTCAGGTGGCAGATCAGCAGCCAGTACAGCCGGTCGATCGGCCGAATCACGCCGTCGGCGCACATCAGTTGCCGGGCTGCGCGGCGAAAAGCCACCCGCTCGGGACGGGTCCGCATCGACAGGCGGTGCAGCAGGCTGGTCAGCAGCGCCACCCGCACCGTAGGGGCCAGCGCGCGCACCTGCCCCAGCAACTCGGCCGCCTGTGCGACATCCCGGGTCGCCTCTTCCCAGCCCTGCAGTTCCTGTTCGCTCTCGGGCGTGAGAATCAACGCCAGCACCACCGCACGAATCTGCGGCTGCTCGCTCAGACCGGACAGCCGCTGATAAGCCGCGCGCTGCACCGGATCGGTGGCAGGACGCAGCATGGGCTGAAACAGGACGGCAGAAGCGACCGAAGAAAGCAAGGACATGGGCGGCGATGTGGCAACGCCGGTCATGGTCGGGATTCATCGGCGCACTGTCCACACAGGCAGACGCACGAACTTACACGTTCGCTACAAAATTCCGCACTTGGATGAAATTCAGGATTTGAGCGGGCACTGTAACAACAGCGCTCCTCAAGGACGACCGGGCCGTAGCGACAACAGGCTGACCTGATCGAAGTGAAAGGTCGAAGCGATCAGCGTGGTCGGGAAGTGCCGCAGCGACTCGTGGTACTCCGACACCCCGCGGTTGTACTGCTGCTGCGCCTGTTCGATGCGAACCTGAACCCGCCCCAGCTGCTGCCGTTGTTCAGCCAGATCGACAGGCAGCGGGATCGGCAGCGCATTCATCAGCTTCATCAAGGACTGATCCAGCGACTCTTCGGACAAGGCCAGCTGCCGAACCGGGCCGGCCAGGAGGGGTCGCGGTGCCACCATGCGACAGGCCATGGCGGACTGCCGGACCGCCACCAGGACGGGTTCGATCGCCTCACGATCGTCCCCCGCAGCCAGCAGCGAACGGGCCGACTCGGCCAAGGCAGCCGCCAGAACATGGCGCTCGCGTAGCGGCTGAATCAGGGCCGTCAGCGCCTGTGCAATGTCGGTTCGCAGGCGCACCAGCCGGTTGTAAGAGGCCAGCACCCAGAAAGCCAGCATCGCCAGCACGGCGACTGCGACAGTCTGTCCGATGATCATCGTTGCTCCAAAGGAATCGTCAGGGTCTCGCTCTCCCCCCGCGTTCCATATTCGTGATTTATTCATCACTTTTGTGGGGCGCAACTCTAACTCAGTTCAGAAGCCTCTTGACACGTGGAAATCACCGAGTGTTGAGCCATGACCGATGACCTGCGGCTCGCAGTTCACAAGCCGGACAATGCCCGCAGCCGCGCCCCCAGGGGTGCTCCCCCGTGCGATCGCCGAGATAGCAGGTGTGGGTGTGCTCGACGATCAGCGCATTGAGCGACTCACCCCCAAGTTGAGCCGACAACGCCCAGGTCTGCGCCTTGGTCAGGAACATCAGTGGCGTCTCGATCGTCATCGGCCCATCCAGACCGAGCGACAGGGCGACCTGCAGCGCCTTGAGGGTGTTGTCGCGACAGTCGGGGTAGCCCGAGTAGTCGGTCTCGCACATGCCACCGACCAGCACTGACGCCCCGCGCCGATAAGCCAGGGTCGCCGCGAAGCCGAGAAACAGCAAATTGCGTCCCGGCACGAAGGTGTTGGGCAGGCCGTTGTCCTGAAACTCGATGGCCCGCTCGGAGGTCATCGCCGTCTCGGAGATCTGGCTCAGCAGCCCCAGATCGAGACGATGATCCTCACCCAGCCGAGAGGCCCAGTGCGGGAACTGCGCCCGCAACTGCCGCAGCACCTCAAGCCGGCAGTCCAGTTCGACCCGATGGCGTTGACCGTAGTCGAAGCCAATCGTCTCGACCCGCGCGTAGCGGCTGAGCGCCCAGGCCAGACAGACCGTAGAGTCCTGCCCCCCTGAGAACAGGACCAGGGCTGTCCGGGGATCGAGTGAAGCCCCGGAGATCATTGGCGCACTTCGCCCTGACCGAGCACGACGTACTTGAGCGAGCACAGGCCCTCCAGCCCGACCGGGCCGCGAGCGTGGAACTTGTCGGTCGAGATGCCGATCTCAGCCCCCAGGCCGTACTCGAAGCCATCGGCAAAACGGGTCGAGGCGTTAACCATCACGCTGCTGGAATCGACCTCGCGCAAAAAACGCATGGCGCTCGGGTAGTGGGTGGTCAGGATCGCATCGGTGTGGTGCGAGCCGTAGCGGTTGATGTGCGCGATGGCCTCGTCAAGATCCGCCACCACCTTGACGCTGATGATCGGTGCCAGATACTCCTCCGACCAATCGGCCTCGGTGGCATCGGCCAGCTTGGCACCGGGCACGTCGGACAGGAGCGACTTCGATGCCGGGCAGCAGCGCATCTCCACACCCTTGGCAGCGAAGATGGCGCCGATTTCAGGCAGGAAGCGCGCCGCTTGCGTCGCATGCACCAGCAGCGACTCGGTGGCGTTGCAGGGGCTGTATTTCTGCGTCTTGGCGTTGTCGGTGACCTTCAGCGCCAGCGCCAGATCGACTTCGGCATCGATATAGGTGTGGCAGTTGCCATCCAGATGTTTGATCACCGGCACCCGGGCTTCGGCACTGATACGTTCGATCAGGCTCTTGCCGCCGCGAGGGATGATCACATCGACAAATTCCGGCATCGCAATCAGCCGGCCGACAGCGGCTCGGTCGGTGGTTTCGACCATTTGCACCGCAGCAGCGGGCAGGCCTGCGGCCTGCAGGGCCGCCTGAACCCGCTTCCACAACGCCAGATTCGA
>DALYHR010000074.1:0-8860 GCA_031970775.1 Burkholderiaceae bacterium
CCGGCAAGAAGCTCGGCCGCGCCAGCTCGGGCACCTTCCGCACCGCCGACGTGGTCGGGCTGGACACGATGGCCCACGTGATCCGCACCTTGCAGGATCAGCTCGGCAGCGCCGACAGCGCAGACCCATTCCACGATCTGTACCGTGTGCCAGCGGTGGTCGCCGCGCTGATCGAGAAGGGCGCGCTGGGCCAGAAGAGCGGCGCCGGCTTCTATCGCAAGGAAGGCAAGGCGATCCTGCGGCTTGACCCAGCCAGCGCCAGCTACGTGCCCGGCGGCGCGCAGGCCGAGCCGATCATCGACCGCATCCTCAAAAAACCCGCGCCAGAGCGCCTGAAGCTGCTGCGCGAATCGACCAACCCGCAAGCGAGCTTCCTGTGGGCGATCCTGCGCGACAGCTTCCACTACGCCGCCATCCATCTGGCCGGCATCGCCGGCTGCGCCCGCGATATCGACCTGGCGATGCGCTGGGGCTTTGGCCAGAAGCAGGGCCCCTTCGAGCTGTGGCAGGAGGCCGGCTGGACCCAGGTCGCGCAGTGGGTGCGTGAAGACATCGACGCGGGTCAGGCCCTGTGCAGCGCGCCGCTGCCCGACTGGGTGTTCGACGGCCCGGTCGCTGCAGCCGGAGGCGTTCACATGCCGGCCGGGTCGTGGTCAGCCGCCGAAGGTCGCTTCGTCCCGCCCCCCGCACTGCCGGTCTATGCCCGCCAGCGTTTCCCTGAAACCGTATTCGGCGCCGGCGCAGTCAACCCGCTGACTGCCGGCACCGAGGTGTTCCGCAACGAGGATCTGCGCGTCTGGACGCTCGACGGCGAAGTGCTGATCGCCAGCATCACCGCCAAGCTGCATCTGATCAGCCCGGCCGTCACGGCGGGTCTGACCCGGGCGGTCGAGCTGGCGGAATCCGGCTATGCCGGGCTGGTGATCTGGTCGCCCGACGATGTGTTCTCGGCCGGCGCCAATCTCGAATCCCTGATGCCGGTGTTCATGAAGCACGGCGGCAAGGGCGTAGCGCCGGAAGAAAAGAAGCTGCAGGACCTGATGCTGCGGCTGCGCTACGCCGCCGTGCCGGTGGTCGCAGCGATGCGCGGGCTTGCACTGGGCGGCGGCTGTGAGCTGGCGGTGCACTGTGCCCGTCGGGTCGCAGCGATGGAGAGCTATGTTGGTCTGGTCGAAGTCGGCGTCGGCCTGCTGCCCGGCGGCGGCGGACTGACCTACATCGCCCGGCGCGCCGCCGAGCTGTCGGCCGCAGCCGGTGGCGCTGATCTGCTCGGCTGTCTCAAGCCCGGCTTCATGGCCGCCGCCACCGCGCAGGTCGCCACCAGTGCGCTCGAAGCGCGCCGACTGGGCTATCTGCTGGAAAGCGACATCGTCGTCGCCCACCGCGACGAGTTGCTGCACATCGCCCTCGGGCAGGTGCGCGCGCTGGCCGATGCCGGCTACCGGCCACCGCCCAAGGCGCTGTTCCCGGTGGCCGGACGATCAGCCCTGGCCACCATCAAGGCCTCGCTGGTCGGCATGCGCGACGGCGGCTTTATCAGCGCCCACGACTTCCGCATCGGCAGCCTGATCGCCGA
Organism: Burkholderiaceae bacterium; assembly: GCA_031970775.1. Classification (GTDB taxonomy): domain Bacteria; phylum Pseudomonadota; class Gammaproteobacteria; order Burkholderiales; family Burkholderiaceae_C; genus Sphaerotilus. Next base: position 1,577 of record DALYHR010000074.1, read on the forward strand.
AGTGGTCTGCGGCGGCGAGGTCGAAGCCGGCACGCTGGTCGACGAGGCCTGGCTGATGGCGCTGGAGCGCCGCCACTTCTGCGCGCTGCTCGACCACCCGCTGACCCAGGACCGCATCATGGGCATGCTCTCGACCGGCAAGCCCGTCCGCAACTGACCCCTGAAGCCCCACTCCGGAGAACCTCATGAGCAGACAACTTCAGGACGCCTACGTCGTCGCCGCCACCCGCACCCCGATCGGACGCTCGGGCAAAGGTGCGTTCCGCAATACCCGCCCGGACGAGCTGCTGGTCGCCGCATTGCGCGGCGCGCTGGCGCAGGTGCCCTCGCTCGACCCGGCGGCCATCGAGGACGCCGTGATCGGCTGCGCGATGCCCGAAGGCGAGCAGGGATTCAACATCGCCCGCATCGGCGCGCTGCTGGCCGGCCTGCCCAACAGCGTCGGCGGCGTCACGGTCAACCGCTTCTGCGCCTCGGGGCTGACCGCCATCCAGATGGCGGCCGACCGCATCCGCGTCGGTGAAGCCGATGTGATGGTCGCCGGCGGCGTGGAGAGCATGAGCCTGGTGCCGATGACCGGCAACAAGCCTTCGTTCAGCCCGTCGATCTTTGAGCGCGACGAAAACATCGGTATCGCCTACGGCATGGGCCTGACTGCCGAGAAGGTCGCCAGCCAGTGGAAGGTTGGCCGCGACCGTCAGGATGCCTTTGCCTTCGAATCGCATCAGCGCGCGCTGCGGGCCCAGCAGGCTGGCGAATTCAGCGACGAAATCACGCCGGTCGAAACGGTCGAGCGGCTGGCGGACCTGGCCAGCGGCGAGATCAGGCTCAACCGCCGGACCCTCTCGCTCGACGAAGGTCCGCGCTCTGACACCTCGGTCGAAGGCCTGGGCAAGCTCAAGCCGGTGTTCGCTGCCAAGGGCTCGGTCACTGCGGGCAACAGCTCGCAGACCAGCGATGGTGCCGGAGCACTGATCCTGGCCAGCGAGAAGGCGATCCGGCAGTTCAACCTGCAGCCGCTGGCCCGCTTCGTCAGCTTCGCCAGCCGCGGCGTGCCGCCCGAAATCATGGGCATCGGGCCGATTGAAGCGTTGCCCGCAGCGCTGCGTCTGGCGGGCCTGCAACAGGCTGACCTCGACTGGATCGAACTCAACGAGGCCTTCGCCGCGCAGAGCCTGGCGGTGATCGACAGCCTCGGGCTCGACCCCACCAAGGTCAACCCGATGGGGGGTGCGATTGCGCTGGGACACCCGCTCGGCGCGACCGGAGCGATCCGCGCCGCCACCGTCATTCACGCCCTGCGGCGACACAAGCTGAAACGCGGAGTAGTTACAATGTGTGTCGGAACCGGCCAGGGAGCGGCAGGCATCTTCGAAAACATCTAAAAATCGCCTCGTTTCTCTGATTTGAAAGGCCCCCGTGAGTATCAGGACTGCCACTTTCAACGGTGTGGCCACCGTCGAGATCGCTCGTCCCGAGCGCAAGAACGCGCTGACGCTGGCGATGTACGACGAGCTGGCCCGAGCCCTGCAGTCCGCGCAGGCCGATTCGGCCGTCCGAGCTGTACTGATCACCGGTCAGCCCGGTATCTTCACCTCGGGCAATGATCTGGAGGACTTCCTCGCCCGGCCACCGCAGGGCGAGGACTCGCCAGTGTTCCGCTTCATGCAGGGGCTGCTGGACCTGGACAAACCGCTGATCGCTGCCGTCACCGGCGCGGCCATCGGCATCGGCACCACCATGCTGCTGCATTGCGATCTGGTCTACGTCAGCGATGAGGCGCGTCTGGCCATGCCGTTCACAGCGCTGGGGTTGGTGCCGGAGTTCGCTTCGAGCCTGCTGGTACCGCAACGCCTCGGCATGGTGCGGGCCGCCGAAAAGCTGCTGCTCGGTGACCCGTTCACCGGTGCCGAGGCCGTGGACTGCGGGCTGGCCAATGCCGTACTGCCGGCGGGCGAGGTCCTGCCCCACGCCCGCCGCATGGCTGAACGCTTCAATCTGTTGCCGCCCCAGGCGGTACGCGAAACCAAGCGCCTGATGCGTGCCCCACAGAACGCTGCGGTCCGTGATGCCATCATCGCCGAAGCGCAGCAGTTCGCCCTGCGGGTGCGCAGCCCCGAGTCCCGCGAAGCCTTTCAGGCCTTCTTCGAGAAGCGGGCCCCCGACTTTTCACGGCTCAGCTGATCCGTTAGGCTCAGACCTGTCATGACGGACTATCTGGAATCCCGCACCCCGCCCGAGGCCCCACCGCCCAACCCGGTGATCCTGGCAGCTGCGCGGGCCATGCTGGCACCGATTCTGATGTGGCAGGGCGTGCAGGTGCGACGCAACACGCCGCGCCTGCCCGAACCGGAAGGCCCGCGCGAAGGGGTGGCCGGCGAAGGGCCGGTCGGTCTTCGCCTGCTGGTGGTTGGGGACTCGACTGCAGCCGGCGTCGGCGTCGAGTCACAGGAGCAGGCCCTCGCGCCACGGATCGCGCGGGAACTGGTGGGTTACGGTCACGGCGCGGTCGCGTGGCAGGTGATCGCCCGCACAGGCCTGTCCGCCCGGGCGACCCTGGGCATGATGGCCTCCTCGAAGATCATGCCCGCCGACGTCATGGTCACCGCCCTCGGCATCAACGACGTGCTGGAACAGATCAACTCGGGCCAGTGGCTGCGCTATCTCAATGCGATCCACCACCACGCCCGTGGCCGTGCGGGGGTGCGCCACACCGTCCACTGCGCACCGCCGCGACTCGATCTGTTGCCGCTGCTGCCTGGCGTGATGCGCTGGGTCATGGGTGGAGCAGCGCTGACGCTCGACGAAGCCCTGCTGACCTATGTCAACGGCGCCCGGCGACGCAGCCGCTACGTCATGCCCTACGACCCGAACCGCGATGCCCCCGCCACCTGGCTGGCCGCCGACGGGTTCCATCCCGCCGCAGCGCTCTATGAACGCTGGGCCTCCGGATTGGCAGCCCACATCCACACCGTGATCAGCTACGCCCCGGAAGCCAATGCCACCCGGCCGAGCGGGTTCGGCGGGCTGGACACTCTGCGCTGATACCGCCACGCCCCGGGTAACCGGGGGGCTGGTGTTCAGGCAATCTTGGGATGGAACCGCTAGGATGCGAATAACCACCCTCCCGAGGAGACCTTCATGGCCTGGAAACGCGTTGCGAACTACTGGTTGGGCTATAGCGTGCCCCGCAAGCAGTTCATCCTGTACTACAAGTTCTTCGAAGAACGCCAGATCCACCAGATCGAGCCAAGTGCGACCGAGTTCTCCGCGTTGGTCGACATGTTCCGTAATGAAGCCCCGATCAGCTTCAACTCGGAGGGCGGATATTTCGTCTCGGGCGCAGAGCTTCCGGAGCACATCAGCGAATGATGTCGTCCCGTTGATCGGGCTGTGCCCGTTGCGGTTTTGCGCCGCTATGATCAAAGGCCTGCCTGCAAGCAGGCCTTTTTTCTGGGAGTTCCGATGACATCCGCTTCCCGACGCGAACTGCTGCAACGTCTCACCGCAATCGGCGCCGGTGCGCTTCTGGCCGATCTGCCCGCTCAGGCCCAGCAGGGTCGATCATCCGGCCCGATCCGCCTCGGCTTCGTCTATCCGACGCTGATCAACAGTGCCGGTCCGACCTATCAGCACGACCAGGGTCGACTGATCATGGAGCAGGCGCTGGGCGAGCAGGTGCAATCCACCCATCTCGACAACATCGCCCCCGGGCCAGCCGCCGAAAAGGCGCTGCGTGATCTGGCCCGACAGGGTCACCGGCTGATCTTCGCGATCTCGCCGGCCTATCAGGACGCTGTGCTGAAGGTGGCGCCGGAATTTCCGACGGTCGGCTTTGAATTGCTCGGCCCTGCCCTGACGCTCAAGGGCAACACCAACATCAGCACGTACAACGCCCGCCTGTATGAAGGACGCTATGTGGCAGGTGTGATCGCCGGCGCGATGAGTCGCAGCGGGCAGGTCGGCTGCGTGGTCGGGGTTCCGACGGTTGAAGCCATCCAGGGCATTAACGCCTTCATGATCGGCATGCGCTCCGTGCAGCCGCAATCACAGCTCCGGCTACAGTGGACCGGCTCACTGCTCGACGCCAACCGCGAGCGTCAGGCGGCCCAGACCCTGCTCGATCAGGGCGCCGATCTGTTGACCTTCGATACAGCCTCGACCGCCATTCCCGCCCTGGCCCATGCAAAGAACATCTACTTCATCGGCCACCACAGCGACTGGCGCCACACCGCCCCCAACACCCAGCTGACCAGCGTCACGCATCAGTGGGGCAAGTACTACACCGAACAGGTACGCGCCCTGATGGCCGGCCGGTGGAAGGTCCATGCCTTCGACGGCAATCTGCGCGCCGGCGCCGTCAAGGTGCTACCACTGGCCCCAGCCATTCCCGACGATGTGCAGCGTCTGGTCAAGGAGCGCGAGCGCCACGTTGTGGCCGGCAATCTGCATCCCTTCAGCGGCCGCATCGTCGATCAAGAGGGCAAGGTTCGCCAGGCCCAGGGCGTGATGAAGGATGCCGATCTGGCCCGCATGGACTATCTGGTCCAGGGCGTAGTCGGCAACCTGCCGCGCTAAGCACCTAGCGGCTCACAGCAGCCGCACTGCATCGACGTAGGTCCTGAGGATCAACAGCGCCATCATCCCCAGAAAGACGCGCCGGATCAGGCGACTGCCGTGGCGTAGACCGATCCGGCTGCCGATTTGCCCACCGACAAAGTTGCAGATCGCCATGCCCAGGGCCACGGCCCAGATCACCTGCCCTTGCGGAATCAACACCACGATGGCCCCGAGATTCGAGGCCACGTTGGCCAGCTTGGCCGGGGCGGCTGCGTGCAGGAAGTCATAGCCCAGTCCGCGCACGTACAGCAGTTTGTAGAAGGCACCGGCACCGGGACCCAGAAAGCCGTCATACCCGCCGATCACTCCGGCGCCGAGCGCGGCCACCCGCCGCTCATCGCGGGCCTCGTGTCGGGGCGCATGTGTCAGCCCGACATCTCCCAGCGCGGTGTACAGCCACAACAGGGTCAGCAGCACCGGCAGCACCAGCCGCAGGGGGCCGGAAGGGAGCCACAGCAGCAACCACGCCCCCAGCATCGATGCCACAAAAGCCGCCAGCAGGGCCGGCAGCAGTTGCGGCCACGTCGGAGGTACCGCCCGGGCGTAGCGCCAGGCCGAACCCGCCGTCCCCACCGAGGCCGACACCTTGTTGGTCCCCAGCAAAACGGCAGGGGCTGCCCCGGGCAACAGCGCCAGCAAGGCAGGCACCTGAATCAGGCCACCTCCGCCACCGACCGCATCGACCACGCCAGCCATGAAGGCCGCTGCCCCCAGGGCCAGGGCCGTGCCCGCATCGAGTCCCGCCATCATGTCCACATCCCTCCTTGCATTGATTGCTCGGTGGGAGCCGGCCTGTGTTGCGTCGGCCCCACCCTGACACAAACCCTTTCAGGCAGCGCTCCCCTCGCCAGGCGCATTCGTTCACGCCGCGCCGCCGGGACACAGACAGACACACAGGCCGACCCGACGGGGACCCCTATCGTCTGACCCTGCCCCCACTTTTCTCCTGCGACTTCATGAAAACTCTGCCCACCCTGACCCGGATCCTGGCAGGCACGACTGCCCTGCTGATTCCCCTGCTGAGCGCCGCCCAGACGGCCCCGGCTCCGCGTCCGAACGTTCCGCTGACCCCCGACTGGAAGATCACCAAGCCGAAGTACCAGTTCGTTTTCAGCAACGACCAGATCCGCGACGTCTCGCAGACCTGCAGCAGCGATGCGATGAACGTGCTGCGCCGTTACCGCGCTCCGGCCGGATCGGTGTTCTACGAAGTCGACGACGACTCGAACTCCGAAACTCAGAAGATCATCTTCTTCGTGCCGCCCGAAACCCCGGTCCGGGCCGAGGCCGCCAGCGCGACCGCCGACCTGCCGCGCGAAGTCGAGCCCTACAAGCCCTATCGGCTGTGCGTCAACGACCAGAGCACCCCGCCCTACAGCTTCGTGATGCGCAGCGGCGTTCACACCGGTCTGCTGATGGTGCCCTACAAGCTGCGCGGCGCTGACATCCATAGCGACGCCACGATGGGCCCCTATCTGGGCATCACACTGGGCGATCGCTGGACCTTCGTGATCTCGCCGGGCATTACCCAGGTCACCCTGGTCGACGCCAACAAGACCCTGCAGACCGCCACCGGCCTGTCGCTGGCTACCGGCCTGATGTGGTCGCTGAGCCGCCACCTCGAACTCGCCCTGCTGGTCGGCGCCGATCACCTGTCCTCGACCCCGAGCCAGAACTTCAAGGATCAGGACAAGCCCTGGGGCTCCTTCGGTCTGGGCTACCGCTTCAACTGAGTCACAAAAAAGGGGCCGCGAGGCCCCGGGTCGGTCGGCTGCCGCAGACTCGCTCAGCTGCGGTAGTCGGCGTTGATCGTCACGTAGTCGTGCGACAGATCGCAAGTCCACAGCGTGGTGACCTCCGACCCGCGATTCAGACCAATCCGAATAGTGATCTCGGACTGCTTCATCACCCGCTGGCCGTCGCTTTCCTGATAGGCAGGGTGACGTCCACCCTGGTGAACGACGTGCACGTCGTCGAGGAATAGGTCGATAAGGGTCTGATCCAGATCGTCGATGCCGGCGTAGCCGACCGCGGCCAGGATGCGGCCCAGATTCGGGTCGCTGGCGAAGAAGGCCGTCTTGACCAGCGGCGAGTGGGCGATGGCATAACCGGCCTTGGCGCATTCATCTGCAGTGCGTCCGCCTTCGATGCGGATGGTGATGAACTTGGTCGCGCCTTCGCCATCGCGCACGATCGCCTGCGCCAGATGCTGGGCAACGGCCAACACGGCCTCGCGCAGGGCAGCGCCGTCCGCCGATTCCAGCGAGGTGATGCGCTCATGACCGGCCTGGTGGGTCGCCATCAGCATGAAGCTGTCGTTGGTCGAGGTATCGCCGTCGATGGTGATGCGGTTGAAGCTCTGATCGGCCACCGCGCTCAGCAGCGGCTGCACCAGAGCCGGCTCGATCACCGCATCGGTAGCGATGTAGCCCAGCATGGTCGCCATATTCGGGTGGATCATGCCGGCGCCCTTGCTGATGCCGGTGATCGTGACGGTGCGGCCGCCGATCGACACCTGGCGCGAGGTGGCCTTGGGCAGGGTGTCGGTGGTCATGATCGCCTCGGCAGCCAACGCCCAGTTGCCAGCCTTCAGATCGGCCACGGCGGCAGGCAGGCCGGCGACGATGCGCTCGCTCGGCAGCGTCTCCATGATCACGCCGGTCG
>DALYHR010000075.1:0-8719 GCA_031970775.1 Burkholderiaceae bacterium
CGAGGCGGTGTCTGATCTGATCGATGCCAGCACCGAAGCAGCGGCGCGCAGCGCGGCCCGGTCGCTCGGAGGGGACTTCTCCCGGCATATCGGCGAGCTGGCCGAGCGGCTGATCCGGCTTCGGATGCTGGTCGAGGCGACTCTGGATTTCCCCGAAGAAGAGATCGACTTTCTGCAGCAAGCCGACGCGCAAGGTCAACTGGAACGCATCGGTCGTCAACTGGACACAGTGCTGGATCAGGCGCGTCAGGGTACGTTGCTGCGCGAAGGGCTGCGTGTGGTGATAGCCGGACAACCTAACGCGGGGAAAAGCTCGCTGCTCAATGCGCTGGCCGGGGCGGAGTTGGCCATCGTCACACCGATTCCGGGCACCACCCGCGACCGCATCAGCAGCACGATTCAGATCGAGGGCGTGCCGATCCATGTGATGGATACGGCGGGTCTGCGAGCACTGGGCGAGGAGGGTGACGAAGTCGAGCGCATCGGCATCGAACGCAGCTGGGACGCAATTGCCTCGGCCGACGTGGTGCTGCTGCTGCACGACCTGACTCGGCTTGATGTGCCCGAGTACCGCACCGCCGAACAGGCTATCCGCGCCCGCCTGCCCGCCGCGCCCCATCGACTGCAGGTCTGGAACAAGGCGGACCTGCTGGATGCCGACGAAGTGCAGCAGCGCATCGCCCGCTTCGAGAGCGATGCCCCGACGCCACCGGGCGTGGGCGCTGGTGAGGCGGGAACGGCCTTGGTTCTCTCGGCTCGAAAAGGCCAGGGTCTGGATGCGCTGCGCCGGGCTTTGCTGACGCAGGCGGGCTGGCATGCAGCGCCGGAGGGCGTGTTTCTGGCGCGATCCCGTCACGTCGAGGCGCTGCGTCGTGCCGGTCGACATTTGGCGCTGGCCCGGGAGCAGATTCGGACCGAGGCGCTGGATCTTCTCGCTGAGGAGCTCAGACTGGCCCACAATGCCCTCGGGGAAATCACGGGAGCCTTCAGTGCGGACGATCTACTCGGCGAGATCTTCAGCCGCTTCTGCATCGGCAAGTGATCGATCTTCTGACCCCCGACTGCGTGGGATATCCCACCATTTCGAGTGACGAGGCGCAGTCGCCGCTGGAATCGGGCCTACAAGCCAATATCATCTGCTTACAAATCAAGTGAGCAGCCCGTTTCACCATCGCGACGGCTGACGAGGAGATGGATATGGTTTTTGAAGAACTGGTTCGGGCGGTGCAGTCGCTCAATGTCGAGGATGCCTTCCGGGTCGAACTGGATGGAACAGCCTGGAGGACCTTTGGCAACTACCTGGTGCGGATGGAGTTCCGGCCGGGTGATCTGCTGATCGGCGAAGGCGACCTCGATCGCACGATGTTCTTCATCGGGCAGGGCACGGCGCAGATCTTTCCGGGCAAGGGTTCTGCCGGGCGTGTGGCGATGCTGCGTTCCGGGGCGGTGGTGGGCGAAGCCAGCCTGTTCCGGGATGGTCCGCATACCGCCAATGTCGAGGCGATGACGCCGATGGTGGTCTGGGCCCTGCGGCTGACCCGTTTCGAGGAGTTGGTGCAGCGCTCACCGGCGATCGCGATCGAGGTGCTGCGTGCTGCCGGTGGTGTGCTGGTCTGCCGGATGCGCGCCGGGCTGAACAAGCCCAATGCGTCGGTCACCCTGTTCTGAGGCCAGCCGGCTCAGCCCTGCAGCAGCTTCTTTTCTGCCAGTGCCAGCGGTTCGGGCCTTCCTGAGAGCACCAGCACATCGCCTTCGCCCAACATCAGGTCGGGGTCGGTGTGCGTCGCATGGCCGTCGGCCCGGCGCAGCGAGACGACCTGCACGCCCATCGCTTCCAGCGCCAGATCGCCCAGCAGTTGCCCGGCGGCAGCGGCTTCGGCGGGCAGGATCACCGATTGCAGCCGTACCTGTGAGGCGTCCTCGAAGCTGAGGTCATCGGCACCGTGGAAATGCCCGCGCAGCAGGCTGTAGCGGGCGTCGCGGGCATCACGGGTGATCCGGATCACGCGACGCACCGGCACGCCCACCAGGGCCAGCACGTGGGTGGCCAGCATCAGCGAGCCTTCCAGGGCCTCCGGGACTACTTCGGCGGCACCGGCGTTGCGCAGCACTTCCAGGTTGGAGTCGTCGATGGTGCGCACCAGCACCGGCACCTTGGGGGCATGGGTATGCACGTGATGCAGCACCTTCAGCGCCGACGGGGTGTCGTGATAGCTGACCACCACGGCCGAGGCGCGTGACAGGCCGGCGGCGATCAGGCTGGGCAGCCGCGCCGCATCACCGAACACCACGCTCTGACCCGCAGCGGCGGCCTGTCTCACCCGGTCGGGGTCGAGGTCAAGCGCCATGTAGGGCAGGCCCTCCTGCGTCAGCAGGCGCGCCAGACTCTGGCCGCTGCGGCCGTAGCCGCAGATGATCACGTGACCCTCGGTGCGGATGGCCTTTTTGGCGATCGAGGTCAGCTGCACCGACTGCATCAGCCAGTCGTTGGCCGACAGCCGCATCGCGATGCGGTCGCTGTACTGGACGATGAAGGGTGTGGCGATCATCGACAGCACCATCGAGGCCAGCACCGGGCTCATCCAGCGCTCGGCGATCAGATGGTGATCGGCGCCGAGCGTCAGCAGCACAAAGCCGAATTCACCAGCCTGCGCGAGATACAGGCCGGTGCGGATCGCCACTCCGGCAGGAGCGCGAAAGATCCGCGCCAGCACCGCCACAACCGCGCCCTTGGCCACCACCGGGGCGGTCGACAGCAGCAGCACCAGCCACCATTTGTCGATCACCACCCGCCAGTCGAGCTTCATGCCGATGGTGATGAAGAACAGGCCGAGCAGCACATCGTGAAAGGGTCGGATGTCGCTTTCCACCTGATGCTTGAACTCGGTCTCGGCGATCAGCATGCCGGCGACGAAAGCACCAAGGGCGAGGGACAGGCCGGCGTGTTCGGTCAGCCAGGCCAGCCCCAGGGTGATCAGCAGCACGTTGAGGATGAACAGCTCTTCAGCCTTTCGTCGCGCGACCTGAGTCAGCCACCAGCGCATCGCCTTTTGCCCGCGTGAGGACAGCAGGATGAACAGCAGCGCCGCTGCCTTGATCACCGCCAGCCCGAGCGCGAGCCCCATCTCGCGGCCGGGCGAATCCAGCGAGGGAATCAGCACCAGCAGCGGCACCACGGCCAGATCCTGGAACAGCAGCACGCCCATCACGCGCCGGCCGTGTTCGCTTTCCAGCTCGACCCGCTCGGCCATCAGCTTGGCGACGATGGCGGTGCTCGACATCGCCAGCGCCGCTCCGAGCGCGACCGAGCCCTGCCAGCTCAGCTCCCAGTGCGTTCCCAGCGCATAAAACAGGCCGGTCAGCATCAGATTGCCGATCACCGCTCCGGCGATGGTTGTGAGCACCTGCCCCATGCCCAGGCCGAACACCAGCTTGCGCATGCTCTTGAGCTTGGGCAGGTTGAACTCCAGCCCGATCACGAACATCAGGAAGACCACGCCGAACTCGGCCAGATAGCGGATACCGGCTGAATCGCGGGCCAGCGCCAGGGCATTGGGGCCGATGACGATGCCGACGATCAGATAACCCAGCATCGCCGGCAGACGCAGCAGACGACAGCCCACCACACCGGCCACGGCGGCCAGCAGGTACAGCAGGGCGAGGTCGAGGGTGGTGGCCATCGGTCAGTGAAGGGTCAGATGAGGGTTTGAGAGGGCTGCAGCCTAGAATCGCTGCATCCTAAACGACGCTGGGCCCGTGAGCCGACAGCCTGTGCCAACGTGACTGATTCCAGACTCTTCGACGCCGACCGGGCTATTGCCATGGCGCATCGCACCCTCGAAATCGAGGCCGAGGCGCTGATGCAGCTCCGGCGCCATCAAGGCCCCGGCTTTGCTGCTGCGGTGCAGGCGATGCTGCGCTGTACCGGGCGGGTGATCGTCATGGGCATGGGCAAGAGCGGGCATGTTGGCGGCAAGATTGCCGCGACCCTGGCGTCCACCGGCACGCCGGCTTTCTTTGTTCATCCTGCCGAGGCCAGCCACGGCGATCTGGGCATGATCACCGAGGCCGATGTGGTGGTGGCGATCTCCAATTCCGGTGAGAGCGAGGAGCTGTCGGCCCTGCTGCCGGCGCTGCGCCGCATGGGCGTGACGCTGGTGGCGATGACCGGCAAGGTGAGCTCGACCCTGGCCCGCCACGCCAACATCGTGCTGTCCAACGAGGTGGAACGCGAGGCCTGCCCGCTCAACCTCGCCCCGACCGCCAGCACCACGGCGCAGCTGGCGCTGGGCGATGCCCTGGCGGTGGCTTTGCTGGATGCCCGCGGTTTTCGCGAAGAAGACTTTGCCCGCTCTCACCCGGGCGGTGCGCTGGGGCGCCGTCTGCTGACCCATGTGCGCGATCTGATGCGCAGCGGCGAGGCCGTGCCGCAGGTGCGGCCCGAGACTCCCTTCATGGCGATGATGCAGGAGATGAGTGCCAAGGGCCTCGGAGCTACCGCCGTGGTTGATGGGGCGGGTCGGCCGATCGGGATCTTCACCGATGGGGATCTGCGCCGGGCGATCGAAAGGGGGCTCGATCTGCGTGGGCTCGACGCCGCAGCCGTCATGTCGGCACGGCCCCGGGTTATCCGCGCCGAAGCGCTGGCGGTCGAAGCGGCCGGGCAGATGGAAGAGGCCCGGATCACCACGCTGCTGGTGGTCGATGCCGAGGGGCTGCTGGTCGGCGCCCTCAACCTGAACGATCTGATGCGGGCCAAGGTGATTTGATGGATCTGATCAACACTCGATCCGAGCTGCACGAATTGCCGCCGCGCCGGCACGCCGCCACGTTGAGCTTTCCGGCCCAGCTGCTGATGCGTGCGCAGGATGTGCGCATGGCGATTTTCGACGTCGATGGCTGTCTGACCGACGGGCAGCTGCAAATCAGCGAGCAAGGCGAGCTGGTCAAGGCCTTCCACGCCCTCGATGGCCATGGCCTGAAGCTGCTGGCCCAGGGCGGGATCCTGCCCGTGATCATCACCGGACGCGACTCGGCGGCGGTGCGCCGGCGCTGCCGCGATCTGGGTCTGGATCGGGCGATGTTCGGGGTGCATGACAAGCTCGCTGCCGCCGAAAAGCTTCGCGCCGAACTCGGCCTGGGCTGGTATGAGATCGCCGTGATCGGGGACGACTGGCCCGATCTGCCGCTGCTGCTGCGCGCGGCGCTGGCCTGTGCGCCGCTGAATGCGCACGCCGAGGTGCGGTCGGTCGCGCACCACGTCACCGCGGTACCCGGCGGGCACGGCGCAGCCCGTGAGTTCTGCGATCTGCTGCTGATCGCGACCGGACGTTATGCGTCGCTGCTGGCGGCCCATCAGCAGACGCTCGACACCACATCGCCCGCCGGAGGCTGAACCGCGTGAATGCGCATCACGACAACGAGGTTCAGGACAGCGGGCTGCCTGCGCTGGTGCCGCTGGTGACCGGAGAGTTGCCGGTGATTGCGCCGGCCGGGCCGCCGCCGGTGATCCGTACGCCGCTGAGCCGGCTGATCGCTCTGCTGCCGGTGTTTGGCATGGCGTTGCTGGCTGCAGCGACCTGGTGGCTGGTCAGCCTCAATCCGGCACCGCCACCGGCGCCGGCCGAAGGTCCGCTGCGTCATCAGCCGGACTACGAGATGCGGGGATTTTCGATCTGGCGCAGCACCGGTGAGGGGCCGAGTCACGGCCTGCTGGCGGGTGACCGGCTGCGCCACTATCCGGATACCCGCTCCTTCGAGATCGATGCGGTGCACCTGCACTGGATTCAGCCCGCGGGCGCTGCCACCCGGGTCAACGCCCTGCAGGCCAGCTTCAGCGATGACGGGCAACAGCTCGATCTGCGCGGAACGGTGCAGGTGGTGCGCACCGCTGGTACCGCTGCCAGCGCACCGGGCGATCTGGTCTTCAGCGGTGAGGCGATGCGGGTCGACGCGCAGCAACAGCGCATCGAGTCGAGCCATGCTGTCACGCTGCAGCTGGCGGGCAGCCGGCTTAGCGCCGAGCAGCTCAGCTTTGATCATCGGGCTGGGCTGCTGGTGCTGCACGGCGTGCGCGGCGAGCTTGATCCAGGCGTACGCCGCCGATGAATCGCCCGGTTGCAGCACCTCTGGTTTTTCTGACGGGCGCTTCTAGCGGACTGGGTCAGGCCTTGGCACTGGCTTGCGCCCAGCGGGGGTGGCGGCTGGTGCTTTCGGGCCGGACTCCGGAGGCGATTCAGCGCTGGGCCGAGCAACAGGGGCCGGAGCTCGCCTCGGTGCGGATTCTGGGCGCCGACGTGCGTGACCGGGATTCGATCCGCCAGGCGGCCGAGCGCTGTCTGCGCGAAGTCGGGGTGCCCGATGTGGTGATCGCCTGCGCGGGCATCAGCCACGGTATTGATCCGGCACGGGCTGAGGATCTGGAGGTGCTCGATGACATCGTCCGCACCAACCTGCTCGGTCTGGCTGCGACCTTTCAGCCTTTTATCGATCCGATGCGGCAGGCTGGGGTCGGTGCGCTGGTCGGCATTGCCAGCGTGGCGGCGGTCCGGGGGCTGCCCGGACATGGCGGCTACTGCGCCAGCAAGGCCGGGGTGGTGGCCTACTGCGAGAGTCTGCGGGTCGAACTGGCGCCGGCCGGCGTGCAGGTCGTGACCATCCTGCCGGGCTTCATCGATACGGCCATGACGCGCGGCAACCCTTATCCGATGCCGTTCTTGCAGACGCCGCAGCAGTTCGCCGAATCGGCTTTGCGCGTGATCGAACGGCGCCGCCGTTGGGCCGTGATTCCCTGGCCGATGGCCTGGGTGGCGGGGATTCTGCGGATTCTGCCGAGGCCGATCTACGACCGGCTGATGCGGGGCAGACGCCGCAAACCGAGACGCACCACCCAGTAAAAAGGCACCTGAGCCTTCGCTGCAGGTGCCTTCTGTGCGGTCTCGACGCCGCGTGCTGGCGCCGAGAGGTCGCTACGGTTTAGTAGCCGCCTTGATCGCCACCGCCACGACGGCCACCGCCGCCATAGGGGCTGCGGAAACCATCGCTACGGCCGCCGCCGCCGCCGCCGAAGCTGCCACGACCGCCGCCGCCGGCACCACCAGCGCCGCCGCCGAAGCCGCCGCCACCGCCTTCACGACGCGGACCGCCGTAGGGGCTGCGGAAACCGCTCGGACGCTCTTCACGGGGACGAGCCTCGTTGACGACCACGGCACGACCGCTGATCGGCTGGCCGTTCAGGCCATTGATCGCGGCTTGTGCTTCGGCGTCCGAAGCCATTTCGACGAAACCGAAGCCCTTGGAGCGGCCGGTTTCGCGATCCATCATGACCTTTGCGGAATTGACAGCGCCGAAAGCCGAGAAGGCTTGGTTCAGATCGTCGTCGCGCACGCCGTAGGCGAGATTGCCCACATAAAGCTTGTTACCCATGGGAGGGTGCCTTTCTCAGGTTCCAAAAATACCAACTGACCATGTACTGGTGCTAAAGCCAGAACTCATTCCGCAGAACAGAGAAGGCACTGCATCCACACACGCGGGTCTCATTATGAATGAGTCGGCAAGTGCCGCAGTTGCCTCGACGCTGAACGGATGTAACAGAACCCGCATTTCGTTGGAAGAATTGTCTAAAACAGCCTTCCTTGTGCGGGTTTTCACTCACTCCACGGTCACGCTCTTGGCGAGGTTGCGCGGCTTGTCGACGTCGGTGCCGCGCGCGCAGGCGGTGTGATAGGCCAGCAGTTGCAGTGGCACGACGTGCAGGATCGGCGAAAGCGCGCCGTAGTGCTCGGGCATTCGGATCACGTGCAGGCCCGGGGCGCTCTCGATGTGGCTGTCGCCGTCGGCGAAGACGTAGAGCTGGCCGCCGCGCGCGCGCACTTCCTGCAGGTTGCTCTTGAGCTTTTCCAGCAGCGCGTCGTTGGGCGCGACCGTGACCACCGGCATCGCCGCCGTCACCAGCGCCAGCGGACCGTGCTTGAGTTCACCGGCCGGGTAGGCCTCGGCGTGGATGTAGCTGATTTCCTTGAGCTTGAGCGCGCCTTCGAGTGCGATCGGGTAGTGCAGGCCGCGGCCCAGGAACAGCGCGTTTTCCTTGCTGGCGAAGTCCTCGGCCCAGGCGATCACCTGCGGCTCCAGCGCCAGCACCGCCTGCAGCGCCACCGGCAGATGGCGCATCGCCTTGAGGTGCTCGACTTCCTGGTCTTCGCTGAGATGTCCGCGCGACTTGGCCAGCGCCAGCGTCAGCAGGAACAGGCCGGCCAGCTGCGTGGTGAAAGCCTTGGTCGAGGCTACGCCGATCTCGGCGCCGGCGCGCGTGATGTACGAGAGCTTGCACTCGCGCACCATCGCGCTGGTGCTGACGTTGCAGATCGTCAGCGTCTGCGTCATGCCCAGACTGCGCGCGTGCTTGAGCGCGGCCAGCGTGTCGGCGGTCTCGCCGCTCTGGCTGATCGTGACGATCAGCGTCTTCGGGTTCGGCACGCTGTCGCGGTAGCGGTATTCGCTGGCGATCTCGACCTGGGTCGGGATCTTCGCGATCGATTCGAGCCAGTACTTGGCGGTGCAGCCCGAGTAGTAGCTGGTGCCGCAGGCCAGGATCAGCACGTTGTCGATGACGCCGAAGACCTCGGCGGCCTGCTCGCCGAACAGCTCGGGCGTGATGCCGGCCACGCCTTCGAGCGTGTCGCCGATGGCGCGCGGCTGCTCGAAGATCTCCTTCTGCATG
>DALYHR010000076.1:0-8665 GCA_031970775.1 Burkholderiaceae bacterium
ATCGGCGTCGTGCTCTACATCGCCGCACTGTGGATCTCGGGTGTGATGCAGGGTCTGATGTGGCGTGCCATCAATCCGGACGGCACCCTGGTTTACAGCTTCGTTGAAAGCGTCAAAGCCACCATCCCCTTCCATACCCTGCGTCTGGTCGGCGGCACGATGTACGTGATCGGTATGTGCATCATGGGCTGGAACGTCGTCATGACGATGCGTAACGGCAAGCCTGAGCCCGTGCAGATCCCTGCACCGGCCCACGCCTAATCGCTGGAGGAATTAGAAAATGGCTGATCACAACAGCACCCCCAAGGGCTATGAGCGCATCGAGACCAGCAATTTCCTGCTGATCGTCCTGACGCTGATTGCCGTTTCGTTCGGTGGCCTCGTCGAAATCGTGCCGCTGTTCTTCCAGCGCTCGACCACGACGCCGGTGGAAGGTCTCAAGCCTTACACCCCGCTGCAACTGGCCGGTCGTGACGTCTACATCCGCGAAGGCTGCTTCAACTGCCACTCGCAGATGATTCGTCCCTTCCGTGCTGAAGTGCTGCGTTACGGCTCACCCTCGCTGGCTGGCGAGTTCGTCTACGACCACCCCTTCCAGTGGGGTTCGAAGCGGACCGGTCCTGACCTGCATCGTGTTGGCGGTCGCTACAGCGATGACTGGCATTACATCCACCTGATGAACCCCCGCAACGTGGTTCCCGAATCGGTGATGCCGGCTTATCCGTGGCTGGAAAAGGCCCAGATCGACCCGAACGACATGGCCCCGAAGATGAAGGCTCTGCGCGCGGTCGGTGTGCCGTACACCGATGACGAAATCGCCAAGGCTGGCGAGGAAGTCAAGGGCAAGACCGAAATGGAGGCGATGATCGCCTACCTGCAGGTGCTTGGTACCGCTCGTAAGTAAACAAGGAGTGCTTCATGGACATCAATACCGTCCGGAGCATTTTCACAGTCGCGGTCTTCACGATCTTTATTGGAATAGTCGTGTGGGCCTACTCCCGCTCGAATCGTTCCTCGTTCGAGGCAGCCGGCAGGTTGCCTTTCGATGGGGAGGATGACGGCGTGGAGCGCAAGAAAGTTGGAGGTTCCAATGAGTGATTTCATCTCCACAGGCTGGGAGCTTTTCGAAGCATCGATTGCCATCTGGGCAATCGTCTACTGCACCGGCCTGTTGATTTTGAACAACCGTATGCGCCCGCATACCGACACGGACGGCACCACCGGCCACGTCTGGGATGAGACGCTGCAGGAGTTCAACAATCCCCTGCCGCGTTGGTGGGTGGGTCTGTACATCATCACGATCGTCTTCGGGATTCTGTACTGGACCCTGTACCCTGGCGTCGGTTCCTACAAGGGTGTGCTGGGCTGGACCAGCGCGAACCAGCTGGAAAAGGAACAAGCTGCCGCCAAGGAAGCCGAAGCCAAGATCTATGCGCCGTTCGCGACCATGTCTGCTGAAGAGCTGGCCAAGAACCAACAGGCCATGGGTATTGGTCAGCGTTTGTTCCTGAACAACTGTGCCGTGTGCCACGGCTCGGATGCCAAGGGCACCAAGGGCTTCCCGAACCTGACCGATGATGACTGGCTCTATGGCGGTGAACACGACACCATCATCGAGACGATCTCCAACGGTCGGGTCGGCATGATGCCCCCCATGAAGGACGCTGTCGGTACACCGGAAGACGTCAAGAACGTGGCCAACTTCGTGCTGAGCCTGTCGGGCAGCCCGCATGACGCAGCTCGCGCTGCTCAGGGCAAGCCCAAGTTCGAATCGGCAGGCTGTACCGGTTGCCACGGTGCGGACGGCAAGGGCATGCAAGCCATGGGCGCTCCGAACCTGACCGACAAGGTCTGGCTGCACGGCTTTGGCGAAGCTGCGATCATCGAACGCATCAACAACGGCAAGACCAACCAGATGCCGGCCTGGAGCTACAAGTTCTCCAAGGACCAGATTCGTGTTCTGTCTGCCTACATCTGGAGCCTGTCGCACAAGGCTCCTGCAGCAACCAAGTCCTGATCGGGCTTGAGCGCTGCCAGGGTGATTTCCGGGGGGGGGCGACCGTTTCCCCCGGGATGAACCCGGCGTGCAATTAGGAAGGGGGAGAATATTTTCTCCCCCTTCCCCCTTCTAGTTAAATTTTCTAGTTAAAGGTTTGCGCTCTGATTATGAGTACAGATACCACAGAATCTCTTCAGGAAGAAAGCTCGGGCCGGGCTACGGCTGAGCTCTACGCCGCGCACAAGAAGATTTATGCAAAGGCTGTTTCAGGGTTTTTCACCAACTGGCGATGGGCCTTGGTCTGGATCACCCAGATCATTTTCTATGGGCTGCCGTGGCTCAATTGGAATGGCCGTTCGGCTGTATTGTTTAATCTAGAGACTCGGCGTTTCTATCTTTTTGATATGGTCCTGTATCCGCAGGACTTCATTTTCCTGACGGCGCTGCTGATGATCTCGGCCTATGCGCTGTTTCTGTTTACTGCGGTTGCCGGGCGGCTTTGGTGCGGATATGCCTGTCCTCAGACGGTCTACACGGAAATATTCATGTGGATCGAAAAGAAGTTCGAAGGTGATCGCAACGCACGCATGAAACTCGATGCAGCCCCCTGGAGCGCCGATAAGGCGCTGAGAAAGGTGGGCAAGCAATCGGCTTGGTTGATTCTGTCGTTGTGGACTGGTTTTACCTTCGTGGCCTATTTCACGCCGATGACCAAACTGCTGACAGAGGCGGGTGGGCTGGATTTCGGGCCATGGGAATGGTTCTGGATCTTCTTCTATGGCGCTGCAACCTATGGTTTTGCAGGATTCATGCGCGAACAGATCTGTAAGTATCTCTGTCCGTACGCACGTTTCCAGGGCGCGATGTTCGATCCGGATACGTTGATCATCACGTATGACGAAAGCCGTGGCGAACCCCGTGGTTCGCGGGGCAAGAAGGTTGACTACAAGTCTGCCGGTTTGGGTACCTGTGTGGACTGCGGTCTGTGCGTGCAGGTCTGTCCGACGGGTATCGATATTCGCAATGGTCAGCAGTATGAGTGCATCGGTTGTGCAGCTTGTATCGACGTCTGCGACGGAGTGATGGACAAGATGGGCTATGAGCGCGGCTTGGTTCGATACTCCACGCTCAATGGCATGAAAAATCAGTGGACCAAGGCTGAGCAGATTCGCCATATCTTCCGCCCACGTGTATTGATCTATACCAGCATTCTGATCATCGTTCTTGCAGCGTTGTTCTACGGGATCTGGAGTCGTGCACCGTTTAAGGTCGACGTGTTGCGCGATCGCACCACGCTGGCCCGTGTGGTCGAGGATGGAGCCGTGGAAAACATCTACCGTCTGCAGATCATGAATGCGACGGAGGAAAAGCAGGTCTACCGTGTTCAGGTGAGCGGGCTCGATAAGGCACGGATCATCCCTGATGAGACGGTTCGTATTGAGCCGACCGAGGCGGAATGGATCACGGTGTCTGTGCGCATTCCTTTCGAGACCGTTCAAAAGGAATCCTCAGGTGTGAAGCCTCTGCAGTTCGACGTCGTTCGACAAGCCGATAGCGCAGATGCCCAAGTGACTGTGCGCGAAAAGACGACTTTCGTAATTCCGCGTTGATCGCACATCTCTCTGGCCCGACTCTCAAGAGGATCGGGCCATTGTTCATTCCGAGAATCAGAGCCCTCCATCGAGATATGCCATGAGACAAGCCCAGGACAGCAATGCAGCAGACTCAACCCCAATGGGGCGTAAACAGCAGGCGACGCCTTGGTGGAAGGTTCGGCTGATGTGGCTCGTGGTGGGGGGGCCGCTGACCGTAGTGATTGCCGCCACGGTGACGGCTGTCGTGGCCATTCGGGGGCAGGATCCTGTGTTGGCCGACCGGGCGATGAGTGCGGCCGACCTACGTGTCGACTCCAGTAAGCGCTCTGACCCGGCCTACCAGGCTGCTATCGAGGGGCGAAATCACGCGACCACCGGCGGCAAGGGTCGCTAAAACGATCCCTCGGCCTCATCAGTCGGTGCCGGGGGGTTGTGCGCGCAGGAGCATTTTTAGCACTGCGCGCTATTGACGACGCGCTGCAGCGCCTCTTGATCGAGGATGCGGATGTCCCGCTGCTTGACCTCCAGAATCTGCTCATCCTGGAATTTGGAAAAAGTCCGCGAGACGGTCTCTAGCTTGAGGCCAAGATAGCTGCCGATTTCCTCTCGTGTCATGCGCAGAATCAGCGCTGAGGGAGAAAACCCCCGAGCCTGAAGTCGCTGAGTCAGATTCAGCAAAAAGGCCGCGAGACGCTCTTCGGCGCGCATGCTGCCCAACAACAACATCACGCCGTGATCGCGAACGATTTCGCGGCTCATGATTTTGTGGAACTGGTGCTGGAGGATCGAATACTCACGCGACAGACTCTCGAGCTGCGTATACGGAATCATGCAGACTTGGGAGTCCTCCAGCGCTACCGCATCGCAGGAGTGGCGATCCGTACTGATGCCATCAAGGCCAATCAACTCTCCAGCCATCTGGAAACCGGTGACCTGTTCACGCCCATCAGACGCTGAAACGACTGTCTTGAAAAAGCCTGTACGGACCGCATAGAGCGCAGCGAACGAATCCCCCGCGTGAAACAGAACTTCCCCCCGACGCACCACGCGTCGGTTGCTGACAAGGTCATCAAGGGTCGAAAGTTCCTGCTCACTCAGGCCGACTGGAAGGCACAGCTCTCTCAGGTTGCAAGCAGAACAGGCAACCTTCAGGGCCTCGACCCGAGTCTGGGAGGAATTCAGATCATTCATCCCATGATTATCCTTGGGAACCGTGACGCACATCAATCCTGAGACACTCTCGAAGCCCTCAGCACAGACCCGAGGTGTTCTTGATAGCCGACAGTGGCTTGATGCAAGTCAAGGTTCAAGATGACGCAAGAGGCACAGTTCAGCCCATTGCTCTGGGCAAGCGAGGAGTCTTCCCGAGCCATAGAAGACAGCAAGGATCAACGACCGATGAGCCCGAATCAAGCCTGCGCAACCTGCAGCAACGATGGTCAGAATGAGGCGCAGCGCCTCGAATGTCAGCAGGAGGAGAACCGGATCCACTTCAGCCAGGAACTGCTGGCCAAGATGGACCGACCAGGGCCGAGGTACACCTCGTACCCGACGGCGGACCGTTTCAACGAAGCCTTTGGCGCTGAGCAGCAGATCCAGGCGCTTCGTCAGCGTGCGCAGGATGGTGCTGGTGCCTCGCGCTTGCCGCTCTCAATCTACGTGCACGTTCCGTTCTGCGAATCGGTTTGCTATTACTGCGCCTGCAACAAAATCGTCACCAAGGATAAATCCAAAGGGGCTGCGTACCTGGAGGTGTTGGCCAAGGAGATCGATCTGGTCATCGGACAGCTTTCGGGACGAGAGCAGGTCACCCAGATCCACTTCGGCGGCGGTACACCGACCTATTTGACGGACGAGGAGTTGTCCTCCTTCTTCGGCCTGCTGCGAGATCGCTTTGACATTCAGAAGGACGGTGAGTTCTCGATCGAAGTCGATCCGCGAACCGTGGACGCCAAGCGACTGGTTGCCTTGCGTCAGATGGGCTTCAATCGGCTCAGTTTCGGCGTACAGGATTTCGATGAAGATGTGCAGAAGGCGGTTCATCGCGTTCAGCCTTACGAACAAGTCCGGGAATTGATGGAGCTGTCTCGTCAGACCGGCTTCCAGTCCGTCAACGTTGACCTGATCTATGGATTGCCCAAGCAGTCGATCAAGAGCTTTGAACGGACGATCGAGCAGGTGGCCAGTCTGAAGCCTGATCGGATCGCGATGTACGGTTACGCCCACTTGCCTGCGCGGTTTAAGCCGCAGCGTCGAATCCATGACGCCGATTTGCCTCGAGGGGGGGAGCGTCTCGGCATGCTGTCTGCAGCGATCGACCGCTTTATCGCCAATGGATACCGCTACATTGGTATGGATCATTTCGCCCTTCCGGATGATCCGTTGTCGGTCGCTAAACGCCAGGGTTTATTGCACCGGAATTTCCAGGGTTATAGCACGCAAGCCGACTGTGATTTGATTGGTCTGGGCGTTTCTTCTATTAGTAAGATTGGCGCAACTTACGCCCAGAATGCCAAGACCCTTGAGGAATACTCCGATTTCATTCATCGAGGCGAACTGCCCATTGTGAAGGGGTTTGCGCTCACACGCGATGATATTCTGCGTCGCTCCGTGATTATGGCCATCATGTGTCACGGACGGTTGGTGTATGAATCAGTTGAAATCGCCCATCTGATTGATTTTCGCAGTTATTTTTCGCAGGAACTTGAAGACCTAGAACAGTTTGAGCGTGAGGGATTATTAGTGCTCCAGTCGGATGGATTTGAATTGACTGAGTTGGGGTGGTATTTTGTGAGATCAGTAGCCATGGCTTTCGATCAATATGTTCGCAGGGATCAGACCCGCGAGAAATTCTCTAAAGTGATTTGACGAGAAAGCACGACCATGCTTGCTCTTCAGATTGGGGCTGCTGTAGCCGGTTTGATGGCTGCGCCACACTGTGCAGGCATGTGCGGCGCGCTTGTGGCTGGCTTGGGCTCAAGAAGCCATGAACTCAGGACAGTATGGTCGGGTAAGTTAGCGCTGCTGGGTGGAAGGGTGCTGTCCTACACCCTTGTCGGCGCACTTCTAGGTCTGTTCTCCCAGAACCTGCTGGCCTTGCTGCAGACCACTTCGTGGCTTCGGCCCCTGTGGTTACTGCTGCAATGCAGCGCCATGGTGCTGGGATTCTGGGTGTTGCTGACGGGAAGCCTTCCGCGCCAGGTCAGCGAGGTACTCCAGCGCTCCTCACGATCCTTGGGTCGTAATCAAGGTGCTTCAGTGGCCATAGTGATGGGCCTGGGATGGGGGCTGATACCTTGCGGAGTACTACAGGCTGTCTACCTGATGGCCATGATGACTGGTGATCCCCTGCAAGGGGCCATCACCATGTTGGCGTTTGCTCTGACTAGTTCTCTGGCCTTGGGACTCGGTGGTTGGCTCTGGAGCAGACTCCTGGCCAAAAAGGCGCCTTCCCATCATTCATCAGATATTCCTCAGGGTTCCGGCGGAAATCCGTTATGGTCCAGATGGCTCCGGGGAGTAAACCCAGAACGGGTGATGTATCGGATCACAGGGGCAGCGATGGGTTCAGTGGCAGCATGGGGCATTTATCACGGTGTCATCAACTTAATGACCCCGGGAGGGGGTGCGACTGGGGTGCAGTGCACCTAGCAAGGATATTGAAAATCCATCTGACCCCTGTCACTCAAGTAGCCAACCTAAAGTTGGCGTACACAAGTTTCTCAGGACTCGGGTGAGTGGGTGGATGTGGCCGACTCTGTGTACTGAATATTTGAAGCAAGCAGTCCCTTGGGTCCGGCAACGACCTCAAAGGACACTTTGGCGCCTTGCTTCAGGGTCTTGTACCCATCCATCTGAATGGCCGAAAAATGCACGAAGACATCATCGCCACCATCGTCAGGTTGAATAAACCCAAAACCTTTCACATCATTGAACCATTTGACGTTTCCCGTAGGCACAATCATCTCCATTAAAACACTCTGAAGTGTCAATTCCCATCTCTGTGTCGTCAATGATGGAAATCCCGAGTGGTTGGAGGGTTCTTTGATGTTAATTAATGCACACTTTCGGGTCTGATGTGAGTCGAGTGTAGAATGACTGCCTGAGATCTAGGGAGTGTCCCTGTCTATGGGCATGTAAGCCGAAGGTGGATGGAATGGCGGGTATTGAAACAGGTACGTCAACAGACACGCAACTGGATATTAAATATCCTGGTATGTACAGCGTCATTTTTCTTAATGACGATTACACGCCAATGGAGTTTGTTGTTGATGTACTTCAGGTCATCTTCGCAAAAGATATCGAGGCGGCGACTCGTATCATGCTCGAAGTTCACCACCAAGGGCGCGCAGTGGTCGGCGTGTATGTGAAGGATATTGCTGAAACCAAGGTTGAGCAAGTGTCCAGTGCCTCAGCCAAGGCCGGACACCCCCTTAAATGTATTCTGGAGCAGGCATGATCGCGCAGGAACTCGAAGTGACCTTGCATATGGCATTTGTCGATGCACGTCAAAAACGACATGAATTCATCACTGTTGAGCATCTCCTGTTGGCGCTTTTGGATAATCCGTCGGCAACAGAAGTTCTTAATGCCTGTTCAGTAAATATAGAAGCGTTAAGAAAAAGTCTCGCCGACTTTATTCTTGAGAATACACCGGTCGTTTCGGGATCTGGGGAGGTTGATACGCAACCAACGCTTGGATTTCAGCGCGTCATTCAGCGCGCAATCATGCACGTTCAATCCAGTGGGAACCCTAAAAAAGAGGTTACCGGTGCAAATGTATTGGTTGCAATTTATGGGGAAAAGGATTCCCATGCTGTGTATTATTTGCATCAGCAAGGTGTGACCAGATTGGATGTGGTGAATTTTATTTCCCATGGGATTCGAAAGAACGACAACACGTCGGGAGGCGAGTCGGCATGGAAAAAGCAGGAATCTGCGTCCAAAGATGAGTCTGAGAGCGCGTCAGGGGCGACAGTTACGCCGCTGGATCAATTCACGATTAACCTGAATGAAGCTGCGCGGCTAGGTAATATTGATCCTCTAATTGGTCGCGATTTGGAAATTGATC
>DALYHR010000077.1:0-8517 GCA_031970775.1 Burkholderiaceae bacterium
GCGCCGCCCAGGCTGTAGCCGCCCAGCACCTGGGCGGTCTGCATCACCTGTTCCTGATAGACCATGATGCCGTAGGTCTCGGCCAGCACCGGCTCGACCAGCGGGTGCGGGTACTCGACCACCTCGCGGCCGTGTTTGCGCGCGACGAAGCTCGGGATCAGGTCCATCGGCCCCGGCCGGTAGAGCGCATTCAGGGCGATCAGGTCTTCCAGTCGGCTGGGCTTGGCGTCCTTGAGCATGCGCTGCATGCCGCCCGATTCAAACTGGAATACTGCCTCGGTCAGACCGTCGGAGAACAGCTTGTAGACCCGGGTGTCGTCGAGCGGAATCGTCTCGAAGGCAAAGTCCTTCTGCTCCGGATAGCGGCTGACGATGAATTCCTTGGCCAGCTCCAGGATGGTCAGCGTGGCCAGCCCGAGGAAGTCGAACTTGACCAGACCGATCGCTTCGACGTCGTCCTTGTCGTACTGGCTGACCGCCGAGTCGCTGCCGGGCTGCTGATAGAGCGGGCAGAAGTCGGTGATCTTGCCCGGCGCGATCAGCACGCCCCCGGCATGCATGCCGATGTTGCGCACCATGCCTTCGACCCGGGTGGCCAGCGCCAGCAGCTCGGCCACTTCTTCCTCGCGGCGCTCGCGCTCTTCCAGTTCGGGCGCTTCCTTGCGGGCGTAGATCACCCCGCCGTCGGGTTCGTCCGGCACTTTGGCCAGCGTCACGGTCTTGCCGGGGGGGGCCGGAATCAGCTTGGCGATCGAATCGACATGGCCGTAGCCCATGCCGAGCACGCGGCCGATATCGCGCAGCGCTGCCTTGGCGGCCATGGTGCCGAAGGTGGCGATCTGGCTGACCGCCTCGCGGCCGTAGCGCTCCTTGACGTAATCGATCACCCGGTCGCGATTGCCCTGACAGAAATCGACGTCGAAGTCGGGCATCGAAACCCGTTCCGGATTGAGAAAGCGCTCGAACAGCAGGTTGTACTGAAGCGGGTCCAGATCGGTAATCGACAGCACATAGGCCACCAGCGAGCCAGCACCCGACCCCCGACCCGGACCGACCGGGCAGCCATGCGCCTTGGCCCAGCGGATGAAGTCCGACACGATCAGGAAGTAGCCCGGAAAGCCCATCTTCAGGATGGTGGCGATCTCGAATTCCAGCCGCTCGACGTAGCGTGGCCGGGCTTGGTCGCGCTGGCCGGCATCCGGATAGAGCAGATGGAGGCGCTGCTCCAGCCCTTCGAAGGACAGCTGGCGAAAGTAGTCCGCCATCGGCATGAAACTGCCGTCGGGCAGCTGCGGGGTCGGAAAGTCGGGCAGCTGCGGTTTGCCCAGCACCAGGGTCAGGCTGCAGCGGCGGGCGATCTCGACCGAGTTGGCCAGGGCAATCGGCAGATCAGCAAACAGCTCGGCCATCTCGGCCTGGGTCTTGAAATACTGATCGCGCGTGAAGCGCTTGACCCGCTTCGGGTTGCCCAGCGTCTCGCCCTCGGCGATGCAGACACGGGCCTCGTGGGCCTCGAAGTCCTCAGGGGTGAGGAACTGCACCGGATGGGTGGCCACCACGGGCAGATCGAGTTCGGCAGCCAGTTCCACCGTGGCACGCAGGCTGGCTTCCTGCCCGTTGAGCCCGGCCCGCTGGATCTCGATGTAGAAGCGCTGCGGAAAGATCGCCGACAGCTTCTGCGCCAGGGCGGTCGCCTGAGCGGTATCGCCGGACATCAGGGCCTGGCTGATCGCCCCCATCTGGGCGCCCGACAGGGCGATCAGATCACCACTGAGTTCAGCCAGATCGGCCCAGCGCACGACGGCCTGTCCGGTGCGTGCGTCGGCCAGCAGCCAGGCCCGGGACAGCAGTTCGCACAGATTCAGATAGCCCTTGCGGCTTTGCACCAGCAGCAGCAGGCGGGTGGGTTGGCGGGCCTCAGCGCTGTCCGCATCGGCTTCGAGCCAGATGTCGGTGCCGAGAATCGGCGTCACCCCGGCCTTGCGCGCTGCACTGTAGAACTTCACCGCGCCAAAGAGATTGCCCAGGTCGGTGATGGCCAGGGCGGGCTGACCGTCGCGGGCCGCTGCCTTGGCCATGTCGCCGATGCGCAGCGTGCCGTCGACGACGGAATACTCGGTGTGGGTACGAAGGTGAACAAAGACAGGCGATGCGCTCATCGCCGGATTTTAGGCAGCCGCGCCGTGGTACTCGGCCCGGGCTCCTGCCGATCGACTTAAGGAAGTCGGGTTGCGCAGCGGTGATCTACCGTGGAGCAGGTGGGCAGGGGCAGCGGCAGGATGACCGCTGGGCAGGCTGTGTTGGGATGTTCCTGCCACCAGATCTGACGGTTGATCTCCACCAGATCAGCCGCCGCAGAAGCCGCAGAAGCCGCTGCGGCCGAACGAGCCGAGTAGGGCAGGACGCGAGGGGTCTGGCAGCCCGTCTGCGGGTCAATGGCTGCGACTCGGCATTCCGAGTCGTTGTCGCACGGGGTATCGGCCGAATAGGACTGCACCTGCAACTCCAGGCCGAGCGCGCGGGCACGAAGCACCTCGACCGGAGTTGGCGTCGGTGTCACCCCTCCACCTCCCGCCGAACCCGACGCACCACCTCCGCCCCCGCAGCCGGCGAGGACGAGCAGAATCGCGAAGGTGTACCGCCGAAGCGGGGCTGTGTCCATGAGTTCGGGACTGTAACGACCCGAAGACTAGTTCCTGCATCTGTGAGGGGTGTAACCAATTGGGTCAATGTGTCAGATCGCACACATTGATCTGCTGGAAATGAAGCATTTCGATGCAAACGGCCGAGATGTGAACATTTCGCAACAAGAAGAGGGATTGATGCAATCGACTGCCAGCAAGACCGCATCGGGCCGCTCAAGTCGGGGGGCTGCCCTGCAAAGACGCCAGGCGCTGACTCCCGAAGCACTGGAGATGGTTGAAACCATTGCGCGGTGTGGCAGCTTCGCCGGGGCCGCGCGCGAGCTAGGCAAGGTGCCCTCCGCCCTGACTTACAGCGTTCGGCAGCTCGAACAATCGCTGGATGTGCTGCTGTTCGACCGTCGCGGGCAGGCGCAGCTCACCGCTGCGGGGGAGGAGTTGCTGCGGGAGGGGCGCAGGCTGCTCCAACAGATCGACGCCGTGGCCAACCGAGTTCGGCGGGTGGCCACCGGCTGGGAGACGCAGCTGTCGATTGCGCTGGATAGCCTGATTGCGCCTGCGCCGCTCTACGACCTGATGCTGTCCTTCTACGCACTGCGTGCCGATCTCGGGACCACGGTGCCCTCAGGCTTGGAGGGTTTGGACGGTGGGACGGCAGAGAACTCGCCGCCGACCCGACTGAAGTGGTGTCATGAGGTGCTGTCCGGCACGTGGGAAGCGCTGTTGAGCGGCCGGGCCGATCTGGCGATTGGGTTGAACTCAGGGGCCGCGCCGCAAGAGGACATTCAGACCGCCCAGCTGGGGCGATTGCAGATGGTGTTGGCGGTGGCGCCGCATCACCCGCTGGCCCGAATGCCCACGCCGATCCATCCCGAACAGCTGGCTCGCTACCGCATCGTCGCCATTGCGGATACCGCGCAGCGTCTTGAGCCCCAAACCCACGGCATCCTGCCCGGACAGGATGTTCTGACCGTCCCGTCTCTGGCGGCCAAGGTCGAGGCGCAATTGCGTGGGTTGGGATGCGGTCGGCTGCCAGAGCCGCTGGTACGTCGCCATGTCGAGGCCGGGCGCCTGGTCGTGTTGGACTGCGCCGAGTCTCAGGGTCCCGCCTTGCCGCTGTACTACGCCTGGCGGCGCAGCGCCGCCCACGGCAGGGCGCTGTCCTGGTGGCTGACCCAGTTGCAGCAGCCCCGTACTCGTGAGGCCTTGTTGGATCACCTGCCGGCGGTCGGGATGCTCTGAGGTGGGGTACTCCGGCCGTTTCGCCCCTTCGCCAACCGGGCCGCTGCATGCCGGCTCGATGGTGGCCGCATTGGCCTCGTGGCTCGACGCCCGGGCTGCCGGCGGGCGCTGGCTGGTCCGTATCGAGGACATTGATCCGCCCCGTTGCCGGCCGGGGGCCGATCGGGAGATCCTGCGGCAGCTCGCCTGCTGCGGGCTGCTGCCCGACGAGACTCCGGTCTGGCAGAGTCGGCGACACGGGCTGTATCTAAGCGCCTTGAACGATCTGGCACAGCGTGGTCTGGCCTATCCGTGCGGATGTACCCGAAAACGCATCCAGGAGACCTTGCAGGCCCAGGGTCACGTCCAGGCTCGTCATGGTGAGCTGGTCTACCCGGGAACGTGTCGGCCGGGGTGGGGGACGCGCTCCTGCGGGCCTGCGGCTGTCGCTGCCGCCGATCTCCCGCAGGCCTGGCGACTGCTGACGGTGCGGGGAGCCGATCGATGTGAGGTCCGGATCGATTGGCAGGATCGCCGGCTCGGCACCCGTCATCAGGATGTGAGCCAGGAGGTGGGGGATTTCGTGCTGCGCCGTGCCGATGGGCTGTGGGCCTATCAGCTGGCGGTCGTGGTGGACGATGCCGAGCAGGGGGTCACCGATGTGGTGCGAGGGGAGGATTTGCTGGACAACACGCCGCGGCAGATCTGGCTTCAGCGCTGCCTGAACCTGCCGACTCCGCGCTACCTGCACGTTCCCCTGGTGCGCGATGCGCGGGGGGAAAAACTCTCCAAGCAGCATGGTGCGGCTCCCGTCGCGGTGGAGACGCCGCAGCTGGCGCTGCAGGTTTTGCAGGCCGCCGCTCAGGCCCTGGGGCTGAACCTGCCGAGGGCGGGCCAGGAGATGTCGACCGGGCGCTGGCTGGAGTCCGCCGTCCGCGCCTGGGCGCAGGGGCTGGTGGCATGATGCCGGCCCGGTTGTTTCAACCCCACGTTCAAGCTCAAGACGAAAGGCGAATCGAATGGCGATGATCACCACCCCTACCGGTCTGCAATACGAAGACACCGTGACCGGCAGCGGCACCGAAGCGCAGGCCGGCCGGCCCGTGCTGGTGCATTACACCGGCTGGTTGTACGACCCTTCGCGCCCGGACGGCCGCGGCAGCAAGTTCGATTCGAGCAAGGATCGTCGCCAGCCTTT
Source organism: Burkholderiaceae bacterium (assembly GCA_031970775.1). GTDB lineage: Bacteria > Pseudomonadota > Gammaproteobacteria > Burkholderiales > Burkholderiaceae_C > Sphaerotilus. Next base: position 5,062 of record DALYHR010000077.1, read on the forward strand.
CGGTTTCAACCTGGGTGCCCGTCAGGTCATCTCGGGCTGGGACGAAGGTGTGCAGGGCATGCGTGAAGGCGGCACCCGCATCCTGCTGATTCCGGCCTCGCTGGGCTACGGCGCACGCGGTGCGGGCGGCGTCATCCCGCCTAACGCGACCCTGGTCTTCGAGGTCGAGTTGCTCAAGGCTTGAGCAAGTGCTTGTCGCACTCAACACCGCTGCTCGACCCAGGCCAGCAGCGGCAGATCGTTCTGTCGGGCACGGTGATTGAGTGCCTCAGCGCTCAGCCCTTGGCACCAGGCTGCAGCAGCGGTGCGCAGATCGGGCTCGTCGGCGAGATGGGGCCTGTCATTCGCGATGACCTGCCGAAGATTCTTCTGGAAATGCGGCTCCAGCGCCGCCAGTGCCACCCAGCCATCGGCGCAGCGCAGCACCTGGTAGCCCGGGTGAGCGCCGCCCAGCAGGGCGCCGGGAGCGGTCAGGCCCCATTGCAGCGGCAAGGCCAGATAGCGAGCCGCTTCGGCCAGAGCCACGCGGCGGTGGCGTTGCCGTGCTGAGCTTTCGGCACGAAAACGCGACACCAGCAACTCCAGCGCCGCCTGAGTGGCCATCAGCGCACCACCCATATCGGCCAGCAGCGTGAGCGGCAACTGATCGCGCACCAGCCCGGCCTCGGCCTGATAGGTCAGGTCATGGCCGGGGTGATCGTCGTGTGGTGCGTGGTCGCCGACGATCTCGACCCAGCCCAGAAGGGGAAAATCCGCCGCGAGCCGCTCTGCGGTCAACCCGAGCCGGGCCAGTGCGGCCGGGCGGCTTGAGGTAATCAGCAGATCGGATTCGCCCAAGGCCGTGCGGAGCTGCTGCTGGCCTTCGGCCCCTTTGAGATCGACGATGCGAACGGCGATGCCTTCGTGCAGCCAGCCGTGGAAGGCCGGGGCATACAGCGCCATTGGGTCGCCCGAAGGTGGATCGAACTTGAGACAGCTCGCTCCCATCGCCGCCAGTTGGCGCAGCGCGGCCGGGCCGGGTAGGTTCGGAGCCAGCGAAAGGACGCGCAGGCCGGAAAGGATCGGGGCGGGGGGCTGTGTCATGACGAGGGCTCGGCGGGTCAGCTGGATGGTCCGGGCATCCTGCCACGACTGCCGGCCGGCAGTCGTGACGGCTCAGACGGCCTCCAGCACCATCAGGCCCGAGGCGGTGTTGGAGATCGGGATGTGATAGTTGCGATGCACACACCGGGCCTGACCTTGGCCCAGCGCCGCGCGCGCTGCCAGCCACATCAGCAGCTCCACGCCCTGCGTGCCGGCCTTCTCGACCAGTTCGGCCGAACTGAACTGGGTGGCCCAGCGCGGTTCCTGCGTCAGGCTGTCCATGAAGCGCAGGTCGAAGTCCTTGTTGATGAAGCCGGCGCGTTTGCCGTCGAGCTGATGCGACAGCCCGCCGGTGCCCAGCACCACCACCCGCGCATCGCTGTCCCAGCCTCGGATCGCCCGGCCGACCGCCTCGCCCAGCGCGTAGCAGCGCCTGGCCGAGGGCAGCGGGAACTGCACGGTGTTGATGCAGATCGGCACGATGCGCACCGGCCAGTTCTGTTCGGGCCACAGCAGCGCCATCGGCAGGGTGACGGCGTGATCGACCAGCATCTCCTGACAGGTGGTCAGGTCGAAATCGTGTTCGATCAGCTGCTCGATCAGATGCCAGGACAGATCCTGATCGCCGCTGAAGGGTCGCAGCGCCGGAATACCCCAGCCCTCGTCGGCGGTGCCGTAGCTCGGTGCTGCGCCGATCGAGAAAGTCGGCATCTGGTCGAGGAAGAAGTTCAGGCCGTGGTCGTTGTAGAACACCACCGCCACGTCCGGACGGGTCTGCTCCAGCCAGCGATGCACCGGGGCGTAGGCCGCGAAGAACGGCTTCCAGTACGGTTCGTCGTGAAGGTTGCGGAAGATGGCCCGGCCAATGGCGGGGACGTGCGAAGTGGTGATAGCGCCGACGATGCTGGCCATGGTGAGGTGTCCTGTGGGTCGAAGGATGGGTGAGGGCTCAGCGCCCTGCGGCGAACAGCCTGGCCTCGAACTCGGCCCGGCTCACGCCGGTCTGCTGCGCGCCGATGTCCTGCATGTCCAGCCCGAAGATGCCGGCGAACTTGGCCAGGTAGTAGGCGTTGCCGCCGGCGGCGATCAGCTGCAGCACGTTGCGCGAGCGAATCGCCTCGCGCTGCTCGGCATTGAGGCCGTAGCGGGCGCAGTAGGCATCCTCATCGCGCACGAAGGCCTCGCGGTTGGCCGCTTCGTTGAAGGAAAAGCACATCTTGTTCAGTGCATAGCCCTTGCGGGCCTGTGTGCCGTCGAACAAGGTGGTGCCGGGAATATCAGGGCTGCACATGGCGGGCTCCGCGTTTGAGGTCTGAGAAAAGGCCATCGGCCTCGGGGTGCAGGCAGTATTGCGGGGCTGATTGCTGAGATAAAGGCTGATTCACTCATCAGATTCATGAGCAAATTCGATCATTTCGATCTCGACGGCCATCTGCTGCGGCTGCTGCTGACCGTGCACGAGGAAGGCTCGATCACCCGGGCGGCGCAGCGGCTCGACGTCACGCAGTCGGCGGTCAGCCATCTGCTGGACAAGCTGCGCGGCATCGTCGGCGACCCCCTGTTCGTCAAGTCGGGGCGGGGCATCGTCGCTACCGCGCGGGCCGACGAACTGGCGACACAGGCGCGGCTGTTGCTGGACGGGCTGCGAGGTTTCGGCACGCCGGCCACCTTTGACCCGGCCGGGCTGGTGATGGGCCTGACCGTGGCGGCCAATGACTTGCAGCGCGATCTGCTGCTGCCGGGCTGGCTGCGGCGGCTGCGGGTGTTGGCGCCGGGGCTGACGCTGAGGGTGATTCCGTCCGGCGCGCCGGGGCCGGGTCTGCTGCGCGACGAAGCCTGTCAGCTGATCCTCACGCCGCGTCCGCCCGAGGGCAGCGACATCCTGCATAAGCGCCTGTTCGAGGATCGCTACCGGGTGTTCTTCGATGCGGCGCAGCGGCCGGCCCCGGCGACGCGTGAGGACTACCTCTCGGCCGAACACGTCAGCGTGCTTTATGAGCCGCGGCGCAGTCTGGAGATCGACGACTGGATGGTCAGCCAGGGGCTGCGGCGCCAAATCGTCGCCACCGTGCCGGGCATGGCCGGCTTGGCCGCACTGGTACGCGGCGGCCCCTGGCTGGCCACCGCCCCCTCGCTGTTGCAGCGCGGTGTGTTGCAGGGGCTGGATTCAGCGCCGCTGTCGTTTGCGACGCCGGGCATGCCGATGTATCTGGTCTGGCACCGCCGCCATCACCTCGACCCGGTGCACCGCTGGCTGCGTCAGACCCTGGAGGATGAGGCGGCGGCGTCGGGCCTGGGGGCGACGACGGGTTTAGCCAGCTGACATCTGCCGCCGGTAATCGCGCGGCGACAGGCCGGTGTGGCGCCGGAAGA